>DFBE01000077.1 GCA_002367275.1 Dehalococcoidia bacterium UBA3088
TGTGGTTTCGCGCCTTACGGAGAGGTTTGGGAAGGAGAAACCGTTCCGGGGGATACGTATCTCTGGGTGTTTACATCTCACTACTGAGACTGCCAATGCTGCCCTAGCCCTTAAGGCAGGAGGAGGAGACATCGTCCTGTGTGCTTCCAATCCTTTATCTACCCAGGATGATGTGACTGCTTACCTGGTAGAGGAAGGTGTTAACGTCTATGGGATAAAGGGGGAGGACAATGAGACCTACTATCGCCACATCAACCTTACTTTAGCTCACAGGCCCCATATCACCCTGGACGATGGGGGAGACCTGATTACTGCCATCCATAAGCGCTATCTCGACCTGGCAGGTGACATCCTGGGAGGTACGGAGATGACCACCACCGGAGTGGTGCGGGAAAGGCAAATGGAGAAGGAGGGCATACTTCGCTATCCCCTGTTCGCGGTGAATGAGGCTCAGACCAAGCATCTGTTTGATAACCGCTATGGTTCGGGTCAGAGCACCATCGATGGTATCACCCGGGCTACTAACATCTTGTGGGCAGGGAAAAAGGTAGTGGTCTGCGGCTATGGGTGGTGTGGTCGGGGGGTAGCCATGAGAGCCAGAGGGATGGGTTCGCAGGTGATCGTAACCGAGGTTGACCCCATAAAAGCTTTAGAGGCAGCCATGGATGGCCTGGAGGTCATGCCCGCTCTGAAAGCAGCCAGGCTAGGAGATATCTTTATCACGGTTACCGGCGGAGTAAATGCCATCAATAAGGAACATCTGGAGGTTATGAAGGATGGAGCCATTATGGCCAATTCTGGCCACTTTGATTGTGAGATCAACCTGGCTGCTCTAGAGGAAATGAAGACGAGCACAAAAGAAGTTCGCCCTGGCGCAGTGCAATACTTCTTCTCCAATGGTAGATCTATATTTCTCCTGGCCGAAGGTCGGCTGGTGAACCTGGCTTGTGCTGAGGGTCATCCCGCCAGCGTTATGGATATGAGTTTTGCCAATCACCTTCTATGCGCTGAATACCTGGTCAAAAGAGGTGAGAGGCTTTCCCCGGGAGTTTATTCTGTACCCTATGAGGTTGACTGTGAGATAGGGAGGTTGAAGCTATCCTCTATGGGGGTAGAGATTGACCATCTAACTCCGGAGCAGGAAGGTTATATTCAGAGCTGGGAGGGGGGGACCTGACGAATAAGGTTTCTGATGTTTGGAGAGGGGTCCTGGATGTGCTGGAGGCGGAGGTAACCCGCACTAATTACGATACCTGGCTTCAAGACACCGCTGGTTTGAGCTTTGACCATGGTTTATTCACGGTAGGAGTACCCAATTCCTCCAGCCAGCAGTGGCTGGAAAAACGCCTTCGCTCCCGAATTAAAAAGATACTCATGGATATTATGGGGGAGGAGGAGGTTAAGCTTGAGTTCAAGGTGTACCCTTCAGCATCGGTTGAGAAGCCAAGCGCGGTAAATTCCCCGTTCAACCCCAAGTATACCTTTGATACCTTTGTGGTGGGCGATTCCAATCGTTTAGCTCATGCTGCAGCTATGGCAGTAGCAGAAGGCCTGGGGAAGACCTACAACCCTCTGTTCATTTATGGTGGTGTAGGATTGGGGAAAACTCACCTCCTTCAAGCCATAGGACATGCCGCCTTCCACAGGGGAACAAATCTGTTGTATATGAGCACCGATAAATTCATCAATGAGTTCATAAACTCCATCAAGAGGAACAGGGTAGATGAGTTCAGCTATAAGTTTGAGAGGATCGATGCCCTGCTCATCGATGACATCCACTTCATCAGCGGAAAGGAGCAAACACAGGAGTATTTGTTCCATACCTTCAACGAGTTACACAACACCAATCGCCAGATCGTATTTACTTCTGACCGCCACCCCCGAGCTCTCCCTCTACTGGAAGAGAGATTGCGTTCTCGCTTTGAGTGGGGCTTAACTTGCGATATCCAACCCCCTGACCTGGAAACCAGACTAGCCATCCTTAGGAGAAAGGCAGAAGACCTTTCCGTAGACATAGAGGAGGATGCTCTGGAGTTCATCGCCCGCAGGGTTCAGAGAAATATACGCGAGCTGGAAGGCTCTCTAAACCATGTGGTGGCCCTGGCCGCCCTGAACAAAGTTCCCCCTGACCTTGAGCTTGCCCGGAGTGTTCTTCAAGAAATGGAACAACGTAAGCCCATCCCTCCCGAAATGATAATTGACACGGTGGCCAGTTACTTCAAGTTAGAGACGCCGCTACTGAGAAAAGGTGAGGGGAGGAAACAGCCCGTGGCTCGCGCTCGGCAGGTAGCCATGTACTTCCTGAGGGAGGAGGCCAAGTTACCTTTACTGGAAATTGGAAGATTACTGGGGGGCAAGGCTCATTCCACCATCATCCATGGTTGCGAAAGGATAGTCCTGGAGGTAGACACCAACCCCAAGCTCAGGGAAGATATTATAGAGATAAAGAGGCGAATCTATGGCCAAAAGCTGTAACCATCCCTCAGGATGGTTTGGTCACGGTGAGGTCCTACGGATATCAGGCCGACGGGACAAGCCAGAATCCTTTCCAAAGCCTCCACGAAGCCTTGTGCTCTTGAAGGAAGGTCGTGGAAGCTGCGGGCTTGGGTTGTAGAAGTCTGCCACCCCGGTAGTTCCTCATATAGGGGTGTACATTCCGAAAGGAGGGCTGTGCTGGGGGGGAAATGGTCGAGTTGCTTGCCCTTTATCTCATAGCCAATACCCACCTTGAGGGAGGGGAAGGAATCCAGAATATCCAATCTGGTGAGGGCAATGGTATCCATACCGTTGATACGGATGCTATAGCGGGCAGCTACGGTGTCTAACCAGCCACATCTGCGAGGGCGTCCGGTGGTAGTCCCAAACTCTGAGGCCCTCTCCCGGATAATTTTGCCTGTCTCATCCTTAAGCTCAGTAGGCATGGGTCCATTCCCCACCCGGGTAGTGTAGGACTTGAACACTCCTACGACGCGGTCTAGCTTTTGGGGGCTCACTCCTGCCCCGATGCATGCTCCTCCGGCAGTGGTGGATGTTGAAGTGACATAAGGATAGGTGCCAAAGTCAATATCCAGCAATGTTCCTTGTGCTCCCTCCAGGATAACCTTCTTTCCCTCCCTGAGGCTTTCGTCCATCACCTCTTCGGTATCTTTTACCAGGGGAGAAAGCCTCTCGCCATAGTGGCAATATGTTTGGTACAGGGGAGAAAGATCGAGAGGTGGTGCGCCATATAGCTTTTCGAGGATAGCGTTCTCCTGCCTTAAGATAAATTCAAGTCTCGTTTTAAGCCTTTGCTTATCCGTAAGGTCACTCATCTTTAACCCTCTACGGGCGACCCTATCCACATAGCAAGGCCCTATCCCACGCTTGGTCGTCCCCAGAGCTTCGCCCCCTCTTTCCCTCTCCTCCAATTCATCAAGCAGAATATGGTAGGGCATAATAATGTGGCAGCGGGAAGATACGAGAAGCCTTCCCATATCTATGCCCCGCGCCCGAAGCTCCTCTATCTCTGATAAGAGGATATCCAGGTCGAGGGCCACTCCACTGCCGATGATGCACTTTGCCCCCGGGTAAAATATCCCTGAAGGGATAAGGTGCATCTTGAACTCACCCTGAGGGTTTACTACGGTGTGTCCGGCATTAGGGCCGCCGCAAAAACGGCAGACCACATCTGCGGAGGAAGCAGCGAAGTCAACTACTTTCCCCTTCCCCTCGTCCCCCCATTGACCACCAATAATCGCTATAATCGGCATCATTTCTCCTCATATATTCTTTCCCCCACTGATGTAGCGCCAGGCCAAAAAGCAAGGCGAACATCAGGATTCCCCAGACCACCACCAGGAAGGGGCTAAATATGCTAAACAGTATTCCGCACACTATCCAGGCTACCAGCAAAAAGGTGAGCCCCGTACTCACTAAGTCAGCTATTCTATCACTCATGTCTCTCCTTTCCCAGTTTATGCTTTAGGTATATAAAGCGTTGACCGGCGGTTATCAGGCTCAGGACACCGGCTAACGCCAAAAAAAAGTTGACCTGGCTTACCAGAAGACCAATGGAGATGGCAATGACCCTTCCTGGTCGGGTGAATATACCCACCTCACAGTCAAACCCCAGACCCTCCCCCCGGGCTCGGAGGTAGCTTACCAGCGTGGAGATGGCCAGGACCGCAAAGGCCAAAAATACCCCCACATTGTCTGCCTGGTAGAAGGAAAACCACACGATGCCGAACAAGATTGCCGCCTCGGATAACCTATCCAGAGTGGAATCTAGAAAAGCGCCAAAACGCGTGGCACGATTTTGGGCGCGGGCTAAGGCTCCGTCGATGAGGTCAAAAGAGCTGCCCAGCAGAACCAAAAATCCCCCCACTAGAAGGCCTCCCTGGGCAATGGCGGCTGCGGCGCCCAAACTTACCACGAAGCCGGTGACGGTCAACATATTGGGAGCAAGCCTGGCCTTCTCCGCCATCCTGGCAAAAGGCGGGGTGATCCGCAGGGAAAGCATATGTCGTATCTGAGACAGGGTCATCTTTTACTTTCTATTAGCTCAAGATAATAGTCCATCACCATGTGGGCTACTTTAGTCCAGCTGTACCGCTGTGCTTTATTCCTGCCTTCTCTTCCCATCTCTGAGCAAAGCTCTTCATTGCCCAGAAGAGAGAGAATAGAAGAGGCCAGGCTCTCCTCATCCTTAGGAGGGACCAAGAAACCCTCCTTGTCATGGGTCAGCACATCTTTATAACCTTCTATATCGGAGGCTACCACGGGCTTACCCATGGCCATAGCCTCCAGTAGCACCATTCCGAAGCTCTCTCCCCAGGTGGAAGGAGCACAGAAAACATCACAACTGCGATAATAGCGGGGAAGCTCAGCATCAGACACATAGCCCTCAAACAAAACTCCTTCTGAGATATCCTTTTGGTAGGAAGAAGCATTGCCACTGCCCACTACGATAAGCCTGGCATCGGGTCTTTCTTGCTTCACCAGCTTATAGGCTCCCAGAAGATACTGAAGCCCTTTTCTTTCCTCCAACCTTCCCACAAAGAGGATGTTTTTTCCTCCATCGCTGAGCTTGGGGAGGGGGGCTGCTTCATGGTTAAAACGGCCGAGGTCTACTCCGTTGGGGATGATCCTGTAGGAGGCAGGAAAGTAGCGCTGGACGAAATCGCGGGCTTTCTCGGACACAGCAATCCTTCCGTCGAGATTGCAGAGTATATGCGATAAGAGGGGCCCAAAGATATGGTATGCTTGTGAGCTCTCTCCATGATAGGCATGGAATGTCCCTACGGTTATCCCGGTAGCAGTATGGATGGCTGCCCAGGGAAGGAGGGGGGTGGCTGGCTCATGCACATGCACGACGTCAAAGTTCTCTTGCTTCATTATTCTTTTAATCTTGGGATAGTAATAAAAGGGGAAAAGCCAGAAAGAGGCGTCTACTCGGGCTATTGACCCTCCTGAGGAAGCGGAGAAAAGCTTCCTTCCCACTACCACCACCTTGTCCTCATCGACGGGCTTAGAGGAAGGGGCAATAATCTTGACCTTATGTCCTGAGCGCATAAACTCTTCTCTGAGACGGGATATATGCTCAGTAACTCCTCCGGGAGCGGAAAAGTCAAATGGTGAGACGATGGCAATTTTCACTATCTAGAGAGGGTTAGACCTCAACTGACACCGCTGGTGGGTAAGGTAGGGTGGCGTTATCCTCACCCTGAATGAAATTCTCCACCATCTCCCTGGCCTTATCATCAGTATACTGAACGGGAGGTGATTTCATGAAATAGGCCGAGGGAGCAACCAGAGTTCCCGAGAGCCCTCTATCACGAGCTATCTTCAGGCATCTTATAGCATCGATGACTACACCAGCGGAGTTAGGGCTATCCCATACCTCAAGCTTTGCCTCCAGGTTTAGAGGTACATCGCCAAAGGTTCTTCCTTCCATACGGATGTAGCACCACTTACGATCGGTAAGCCAGCTTACATAATCGCTGGGCCCAATGTGGATGTTTCCTGGTCCGATGTCATAATCCAACTGGGAGGTGACCGCATTGGTCTTGGAGATCTCCTTCGATTTCAACCTTTCCCGCTCCAGCATATTGTAAAAGTCAGTGTTACCCCCGAAGTTAAGTTGATAGGTTCTCTCCAGCTTTACCCCTCGGTCTCGAAAAAGTCGGGCCAGAATACGGTGGGCTATAGTAGCTCCCACCTGGGATTTGACATCATCTCCGATCACCGGAAGACCTCTTTGAGCAAACCTTTTCTGCCAGTATTCCTCCCGGGCGATGAACACCGGAATGCAGTTGATAAGACCGCACTCTGCCTCCAACACCTGCTCTATATACCACTTGGTAGCTTCTTCACTGCCCACCGGAAGGTAGTTCAACACCACATCGGTTTGCTTCTGTTTGAGGATGTTTACTATATCTGCGGTGGGTCCAGGAGCCTTGACGATCACCTCTGAGAGGTATTTTCCCAGGCTATCATGGGTCATTCCCCTCTCCACTTTCACCCCTAAGGGGGGGACATCACAGAACTTGAAGGTATTGTTGGGAGGGGAGAATATGGCCTCGGATAAATCCTTTCCCACCTTGTTGCGGTCGATATCAAAAGCAGCGATGAACTGTATGTCTCCTATATGATATCCTCCGAGCTCGGGGTGCATCAGCCCGGGGATGAATTCATCTTTGGACGCATTTCGATAGTAATGGACTCCCTGTACCAGCGATGAAGCGCAATTCCCTGCTCCTATTATGGCTACGTTGATCTTACCCATTGATTTGCTCTCCCAAGCTTATTTTTGGTGTATATGGAAGAATATAAGCACTTTGCTGCCAACTGTCAAATAGCTCAATCATCTATGTTACTGTATCATTTTTGTCGGTGAACCTTGAAAGGTCTTGGGTTATTGCGAGCCCTTCGCCTTCTGTTAGCTCAGGATAAACTCCTGCTCCGCAATCTCATTATTGTTCCCCCTCTCCCTCTGGGAGAGGGTCAGGGTGAGGGAGATTCCCTCCCCGCTGAGATTGCTTCGGGGCTTCGCCCCTTCGCAATGGCATGATGGGGGCGCCTATCCACCGACCAAATTGTTACAGACTCCATCTAAAAACGTCTGATTGGTGATGGAAAGCATATTGTGGTACCATCTTTACTTGGGGAAAGGAGGTAGTTTTAAATGTCAGCAAAGCTAGAATTTCACCTTGCCGCAGCCACCACCTCAATCATCATCTTTCTGGTTCCCCTTATGGTGACGGCGGATATTTGGCATGGGTGGGTATTCTGGCTCCTCTACTTATACATACCTTTGGGAGGAATCCTGGCCCTTCATGGCATGTGGCGTGATGATAGAGGAAGGCTTATTAGAGAAGAGGAAGGAGGGGAGTGATGGAAGCCCATCGGGAAATAGGCTGGGAGATAGCTTGGGGAGGTGAGGCTATATGGTGGGGGGTTTACCCCCTGGCCATCGTCGCCTTCATAGCCCTGGCCTACATCGGAATAAAGCGCTACTTCAGGTGGAGGGATGTAGGAAGGCAAGCCAATATTTTCGTCTTTCCCCGTTCGCTTTCAGATGCGTGGACGCTTTCTAAAAGAGTAAAGGGATTCATTTCGGTCACCCTATCCGACATCCTTCTTGAGCGGCGCTTCCTACAGAATCCCTACGCTGGCATCATGCACATATTCATCTTTTTAGGGTGTTTCCTTCTCATTTTGGGAGCGGGTATGGATTTTATATTCCACTATGACGGACATCTTATGACGGGCAAGGTATACGAGGCCTTCAGTTGCACCAACGACATAGGGGGTGTCCTGGTCCTGGTAGGGGTGGTGATGGCGGCAATAGAAAGATATATTCGGAGACCCGACCGTCTGGACAATAGACGTGATGACTGGGTTTCCCTGCTGCTGATAGCAGCAGTAGTTATAACTGGTTTTGTGTTGGCCGGGGCACGCATAGCTGCCCAGCAAGCCCAAGACCCTCTGCTAGCTCAGTCGTCATGGGAAAAGTGGGGCTTCTTAAGCTATGGTATATCATTGCTGTTTGACAACATAGGTTCACCCAATACCCTCCTCAATGTCTATCGAGGTTTATGGTGGTTTCATATATTGTTTACCTCAGGGGCGGTGATGTACATTATCCTGAGCTTTCATAAGCTTACCCATATCCTCATCTCACCCGCCAATGTGTTCTTTCGCTCCCTTCGCCCCAAGGGAGCCCTTCTGCCTTGCGATCTGGATGCAGAAACTTTCGGGGTATCCAAGCTATCTGACTTTACCTGGAAGGATCTTTTCGACCTGGACGCCTGTACCAGGTGCGGAAGGTGTCAGGATAACTGCCCGGCCTACTTATCAGGGAAACCACTCTCCCCCAAAAATCTCATCCAGGATTTAAAAAGTGCCCTTTGGGATGGAAATCACGATGGTAGCCTCATTGGTGAGGTTATAGGTGAAGAGGCGTTGTGGTCTTGCACTACCTGCCGCGCCTGTATGGAAGCTTGCCCGGTTTATGTAGAGCATATCGACAAGGTGGTGGATATGCGACGTAGCCTGGTCTTGGAGCAAGGCAAGATTCCGGAAGTTGCTCAGGGTATACTGAAGTCCATTGAAACCAGGGGTCATTCATGTCGAGGCACAACCTATGCCCGCACGGATTGGGCTAAGGATATGGATGTAAAGTTGATGTCCGATGTGGGAAGCACTGATGTTCTCCTGTGGGTGGGTTGTCAGGCTGGCCTGGAAGATAGGAGCATGAGTGCTATTCGTGCCCTGGCTCATCTTCTCCAAATTTCCGAAGTAAACTTTGCTATCCTGGGGGAGGAGGAGAAATGCTGTGGCGATCCGGCACGCAGAATGGGAAATGAGTATCTTTTCCAGATGTTTGCCGAGCAGAATATTGATACTCTCCTTAATTATGATTTCAAAAAAATCGTCACTCTCTGCCCTCATGGGTTTAATGTATTTAAGAATGAATATCCCCAGTTGGGGGCCAAGTTTGAGGTTCTCCACCACACCCAGTTTCTGCTGGAGCTTGTAAAGTCGGGCAGGCTAAAGCCACAAAAGGAAATTTCGGACCTTATCACCTATCATGACTCTTGCTATCTTGGCCGTCACAACAATATCTACGAGGAGCCGCGAAATATAATAAAGTCCATACCTGGGGCAAAGATGGTGGAGATGTCTCGCTCTAAAGTTAAAGGGTTCTGCTGCGGTGGGGGAGGAGGAGAATTTTGGTTGGAGGAGTCTATCAGCGCTGGCGTGAGGATAAACCAGATGAGGGCGGAGCAGGTAATAGAGACCAAGGCCAGCATAGTGGCCACTGCTTGTCCCTTCTGCCTACAGATGCTCGAGGACGGGGTAAAAGCTAAGGAGGCGGAGGAGAGCCTTAAGGTCCTGGACATCGCCGAGATTTTGGAGCGCTGCGTACTAGACTCTGAAGGAGGGTAAAATGGCAGAAAATATAAATAAAGGAGGTGGAAGTGGAAACTGTATCCCGGCGTGACTTCATTAAACTTGCTTCTCTGTCAGCAGTGGGAGTGTTAGGGCTTCGCCTAGTCAGTACTCAGGGATTAAACTTGCTTTCCGCTAAGACCAAGGTTTCCGAACTTCCCGTCATCTGGATACAGTCAGGAAGCTGCTCTGGATGCTCAGTTTCTGTCCTTAATACCAAAAGTCCTACCATCACGAATGTGTTGGTGGACGAAGTAATTCCCGGACATCATGTAAATCTTCTGTTTCACCCCACAGTTATGGCTGCCTCAGGAGAGAAGGCTTTGAGTATGCTTGACCCTAAAAAGGATTTTGCTCTGGTAGCTGAGGGCTCCTTTGCCACCAAGGATGAGGGGGTCTACTGTATGGTAGGCGAAGAGACCGCTCTTAAGCGCCTTACTGACTTGGGAAAAAGGGCTATAGCAGTAATTGCTTTAGGAACTTGTGCTGCCTATGGAGGGATACCGGCCGCTGATCCCAACCCTACCGGGGCAAAAGGGGTGAAGAAGATTTTTGATGAATACCATATCTCTACCCCGGTTATCAACGTACCTGGATGTCCTGCTCACCCTGATTGGTTTGTGGGAACAATAGCCACCATCCTTGCCTCAGGCCTTCAAGCAGTAGAGTTGGACAGCCAAGGTCGCCCTCTAGCTTTCTTCGAGCATAGAATACATGATAAGTGCCCCCGCCGGGGATATTATGATATGGGCAAATTTGCCAAGAAACTATCCGATCCCTATTGCCTGTACCAGTTAGGGTGCAAGGGGCCAATTACCCATGCCGACTGCCCTGAAAGGCTGTGGAATGGGGGGACAAACTGGTGTATAGGAGCAGGTCATCCTTGCGTTGGCTGTGTAGAGCCAGGCTTTCCTGATGATACATCTCCCTTCTTCCGCAAGATATCCTTGATGAATGATGCGCTCAAGAATGATGTAACCGAATGGATAGGAAAAGGTCTGGGGATCGCCGCTCTGACAGGGGTTGGAGCTCACCTGGGAACAACCGCGGCTAGTGGAAGATTCAAGAAGGAGGAGGAAGAGTAAGGTGGCAAAGATCAAGATTGACCCTGTAACCCGGATCGAAGGCCACCTCAAGGTGGAGACAGTAGTGGAGGGGGGAAAGGTAGTGGAGGCCAAGTCAAGCGGGATGCTCTTCAGAGGGTTTGAGCTTATCCTAAAAGATCGTGATCCTCGAGATGCAGTTCAGATAACTGAGAGAATATGTGGCGTTTGTTCCGTAGCTCATGGCATGGCTTCAGTACTATGTTTAGATAATGCCTTTGGCATAGCAGATAAAATTCCCGATAATGGGCGCATTATAAGAAACCTGATCTGTGGAGCCCATTATATTCATGATCACATTCTTCATTTTTATCATTTGGCTGGTCTGGACTTTGTAGATGTCACCAAGCTTTCAGAATACGAGGGCAAAGATCCATCTCTTAATTCCATCAAAGATTTTATTAAGCGGGCAGTTGACGCTGGAGATAATTCCCTTCTGGCTCCGTTCTATCCCCGATATGAAGGTGACTATCGCCTGCCCCAAAAGGTAAATGAGCAGGCTTGCGCTCACTACGTTCAAGCCTTTGATGCTCGAAGGTTGGGTCATGAGCTTGCATCTGTGTTCAGTGGGATGGTACCTCATCCGCGTGCCCTAATTCCCGGTGGAGTAACTTCTGTTCCTACCACGGATAGGATAGCCAATTTCTTCTGGAGGCTAAATAAGCTACGTGAGTTTATAGACAACGTGTATATTCCTGATGTTTGTGCTGTGGCTCAGGTTTATTCTGATTACTTTCATATAGGTAAAGGTTGTGGCAATTATTTAAGCTACGGCATATTTGACTTGAAAGGGGGGAGGCTACTTAAACCGGGAGTGACTTCTGGGCTCGACCTTGCCCATCGTTCTCTTGACCCTAAGATGATAACTGAAGATGTTTCCCGAAGCTGGTATGAAGCTCCCATCCTTCATCCCAGCCGGGGCAGGACAGAGCCGAATCCTTATAAACCTGATGCCTATAGCTGGATAAAGGCACCCCGATATGACGGAAAAGTATATGAGGTTGGTCCCCTGGCCAGGCTTATGGTAAGCTATGCCCAGGGAAACCCTGAGGTAAAGAGACTTGTGGATAGCTACTCAGGAGACCTGGGGATCAATGCAGGAGGCCTCGCCAGTACCATGGGAAGGCACCTGACGCGGGCTCTGGAAACTAAAATAATAGCCGATAACATGGCAAAGTGGATTTTGGAGCTTAATCCAGGAGAGCCAGTATACTATGACTTCGATCCTCCCGAAAAGGGCTCAGGAGCAGGGCTCTGGGAAGCCCCCCGAGGAGCCTTGGGACACTGGATAGAGATAAAGGACCACAAAATTAAAAACTACCAATGTGTTGTTCCCACTACCTGGAATGCTTCACCTCGCGATAGCCAGGAGCATCCTGGACCCATTGAACAAGCCCTCATAGGCATTAAGGTTAAGGATGAAGAGAATCCCTTTGAATTAGTTCGCATCGTCCGTTCCTTTGACCCTTGTATTGCTTGTGCAGTTCATGTTCTTAAACCGAAAGGAAGGGAGGTAGGAAGATGGCTGATATAACTCAGAGAAGGAGCATCGGCCTTAAAGAAGAAGCTCATCCCCTGATCTGCCGTATCCTCCATTGGAGCTGGGTAGTTTTGATGATCATCATGATATTCACCGGGTTTTACCTTCATGGGTGGATGAATGTGGCCTTAAATCTTGATTCCACCCTGATATGGGACATGCATCTTGTCTGTGCTGTACTCCTTCTGGTCATCGTGGGGGGGAGGCTCTTTTATTCCATAATAAGCGGAGACTGGAAGGAACTCATGATGATGCCCCGGCATGTGAAGGATCTATGGCCGGTGGTTGCCTATTACACCTTCTTAACCCGGAGAGAACCACAGCAGGGAAAGTACAATGTAGGCCAGAGGCTAATGTATTCTTTGATATGGCTTACCCTTTTGGGAGCTCAAACCTTGACCGGTATCCTTCTCTATTTTCTGCCTGGGGCGGTATGGTTTCGGATATTCCACTTCGTAATCGCCTGGCTGTTCATTGTTACCATTGCCCTGCATGTTTACCTGGGAGCAAGCTATGGCTGGAGGTGCGTAAGTTCCATGATCACCGGTAAGGAGTGGAAGTAGTCATATCCAAAAAGTGCGATGTTTATGCTGCTCAAGCATACTATGGTATAATGAGTCATTCTGACAGATGAACAAGTTACTATGGTGGTGAAGAGAGGCAGGAGAGCACTAAGCTTAGTCTTCCTGGGGTTGATAATGGGCCTGTGTGGCCTGGGTATGGAGGTACAGCCCCAGAAGGCACTGGCTGTCGGCCCACCCTCAGCCCACGTGAGCATGGCGGTGTCAATTAAAGGGGAACAAGGACCTCAGAACTTTGAGATAGAGATACGGACAAAGGAGGATAGATTAAGGTTAGACCTTATCTTTCCCGTACCCGAGCTGGGTAGAGCTAAGATGAAGGGAGTGGTGGTAGTTACTCCGGAGGAAGGCTATCTTTACCTTCCTCAGCTCAACATGGCCACGAAGTTGCCTCCTATGGCAGATCTTTTAGCTGAGGATCTGGATCTACCCCTCGACCTATCTGAACATACCATGGCTATATCAGAGGACATCACGGTCTTGCTGAAAGAAGGTAGATTCACCCCTGACCTTCTGGCCTGGATGGAGGAGGAGCTTGACCTGTCGGATAAGGAAGTAGGAAAGTTAAGGAGAGGTGGCCTGTCTGATGAGAACGTTTTGGCTTTGATGGAGAAGGCTCTGGGAGAGGGAGAGAGGGTGAGGATTTTGGGCCAGGAGGAAGTAGATGGTAAGAAATGCACTCTGTTTGAGATTACGTCTGCTGATGGTTCTAAGACCAGGATATGGCTGGCACAGGGCGAAAAGGAGCGTTACCCCTGGAGAATGGAGGCAGTAGATGATAGCGGTGCTACGGTGATGACTATGGA
Organism: Dehalococcoidia bacterium UBA3088; assembly: GCA_002367275.1. Classification (GTDB taxonomy): domain Bacteria; phylum Chloroflexota; class Dehalococcoidia; order UBA2247; family UBA3088; genus UBA3088. Next base: position 13,463 of record DFBE01000077.1, read on the forward strand.
AATCCTCGAATTGGATCTGGAGGCGAAAATTCCAGATAGTGAGTTTAAGCTTCCCCCAAATGTTATAATAGCCAAGGAAGAAAGCTTGGCAGGCTTAAAAAGGGGTATGTTAGGTAAAGGATAAAAAAAATGAAAAGGAGGTAAATCATGGAGTCAAGAGAGGTACGGTTTCAGTTTTCTACCAGTTCTGTTCTCAAATACTTGTCCTATGCGGTGGGCGCCTTTTTTGTGATCTCGGCCATCTGTGTGCTTACGGCTGATTATGGCAGCGGGGGATTAAAGGCTGCTGAGTTCTTCGCCAGACTGGGTTATGGTGCTTTCTTCGGTGGATTATTGTATGCTTTCTCTTATGTTGTTCCCTGGATGGTGGAGTCCATAAAGAAGTAAAAATAGAATCCTCGATTTAAGAAAGGAGGTCTTCTTATGCCCATACTGGTGTTAGCCGCGGCGGTTTGTGGGGCATTTTTCACTATCTTTCATCTCTCCTGTCAACCTTCAGGTGTGGGGGCAGATTACTTGATAATGCTGTTTTTCCGGGACGTGTTAATAACGGTGTTCAGCGCGGGGATTTTATACTACCTTTCGGCAAAGCAACGCTACTAAGCGCAAATTCAAAATACGAATTTCGAAACTCTAAACAAGTTCAAAGAACTAATGACATAAATTCAAAACGGTTCAGGTTATTTGGGTTTTGATCATTGGGTATTGTTTAGGGTTTAGCGTTTCGGATTTAGGATTTATTCGTTGTCTTTGTCTGAGTTATGCGTAACTATTTAAGCGGGTAGATTTACATCCAGGTTTAGCTGGAGTATACTTCTCCTAAAAGGAGGAAAAGATGCATCTTGGGCCATGGGAAATTGCCGCTATTGTGATGGTGGTTCTCATTGTCTTTGGCGCGGGCAAACTTCCTGAGACTTTTCGTTCCATGGGTAAGGGCATACGAGAGTTTAACAAAGGCAAGTCAGGAGAGTATGATGACGAAGATAAGAAGCCTCAGGTTGAAGCGAGTAAGCCAGAGCAGGTAAACCCTCAGGTTGAGGCTGCCAGCGTCGAACAGGTCGAACAGAAAAAAGAAGCGTAAAGGTGAATTTCCTGGACGTTGGTCCGCTGGAGCTAATTTTAGCCTTTGTTATCTTTCTAATAGTCTTTGGCCCTCAAAAAATACCCGAAATAGGCGCCAAGCTGGGTAAGCTAGTCCGGCAAGCACAAAAGGCCTCCCGAGATTTTATGAGTTCGTTGGAAGACGAAAAGAAAGATGGAGGGTGAAGGCAAGCTTGGTGTCACCCCCCATCTGGAGGAGCTACGTCACCGTCTTCTTAAGTCGCTGATTGCCATCGCCCTGGGAGTGGGTGTTTCTTTCCCCTTTGTTCCTCGTGCCTTCGATATACTTAAGTCCCGGGCCCCTGACACCGACTTTGTGTTCACGGAGGTCGCCGGGATGGTAGGCCCCTACATTAAGATGGCCTTTTACTGCGGCTTTGTGTTGGCCCTTCCCTACCTGGTATACCAGGCGGTTATGTTTGCCTATCCGGGCATGACCTCCAAAGAAAAGAGATATTTCTACCTTTTACTTCCCGGAGTAGCGCTATTCTTTCTGGGAGGGGCTATGTTTGCCTACTTTATCTGCCTGCCTCCTGCCTTGAGGTTTCTGTTAGGCTTTGGAAGCGATATCGCCCAGCCTATGATCAGCATAGGCAACTATGTAGCGGTGGTCATAAAGCTTATCTTCTGGATAGGCGTAGTATTTGAGCTGCCCGTCATTATGTTTTTCTTGACTAAGATGGGTGTGGTTACTCCGGATGCGCTTTCAGGGAAGAGAAAGCATGCTGTGGTGGGTGCCTTTGTCCTGGCGGCCATCATCACCCCCACCCCCGACCCCGTAAACCAGAGCCTGGTGGCCCTCCCTGTCATCCTGCTATATGAGTTGGGGATACTTCTGTCTAAGGTGGCCAGAGTGAGGAAAGAAGAGCCGGCACCTGAGGTCCAGTTAGAGTGACGAAGCCAGTTTCGGCATCTATTATCAGTAGAGCCGTCGATGTCCTGAGAAAGGACGGGGTTATTGTGTTTCCTACGGATACGGTGTACGGCCTGGGCGGAAATGCTCTGGTCGCTCAAGTGGTGAGCAGGGTGCATGAAATCAAAAGGCGTCCTCCGGGTTTGACCTTCCCTCTTCTGTTAGCTGACACTTCGTGTCTCACAGTAGTAGCTCAAGATGTCTCAGATACTGCCTGGCGTTTAATACGGCATTTTCTCCCCGGTGGCTTGACCCTTATCTTGCCCCGGTCTCCCTTAATACCGGAAGCTCTTTGTGATGGCAAGGATACTATAGGTGTACGTATCCCCGACCATGCTGTGACCCTGGCTCTTATTCGTGGTATGGGGGCACCCTTGATCGGTACCAGTGCCAATGTGAGTGGCAGGCTTCCCGTCCGAAGCTGTCCTGAGCTTGATCCAGAGATAAAAAATAAGGTTGACTTCATAATAGATGGAGGGAAATGTCCGGGGGTGGAGTCTACCGTCATCAATGTTACAGTAGATCCCCCTCGCCTTATCCGGGAAGGTATAGTGTCCCGCGGCGATATTCAAGAAATATGCGGTGCATTGCTATAGGCTCAGACCACCGGGGGTTCGAACTCAAGGGCGAAGTTTTCCAGTATCTCGACGCACGGGGATATGAGTTCAGAGACTTTGGCTGCTATGGCACATCTCCGGTCGACTACCCTGACATTGCTCGCAAGGTGGCGCAGGAAGTGGTTAAAGGGAATTTCGACCTGGGCATCCTGATATGTGGAAGTGGGGTGGGGATGAGCATTGCCGCCAATAAGGTGAAGGGCATAAGGGCAGCTTTGTGCCATAGTCCGCGGGTAGCCGGGCTTGCCCGGCAGCACAACGATGCCAACATTCTCTGCCTGGGCATCCTGGGTATAGAGGGATTGGGGGAGATTCTGGATGCCTTTCTCCTCACCCCTTTTGAAGGGGGAAGGCACAAGCTAAGGGTAGAGAAGATAAAAGCAATAGAAAAAGAGCAGGAGTTTTAGCCCTGCTTTGCGTATCTGCATCCTGGCTGGTTCTTAATCAGTGAGAAGACTGCCTTCTGGCTCCCGAGCCGTTTCCCTCCTGATCTTGTACACCTGGGGGTGGCTACTCCACACTATCCTTCCTTCCTCCAGAGCCACTACTCTATCCACAAAGGAGAGGAGGAATGGTTTGTGGGTGATGATGATGCAGGTCTGACTCAATGTCGTAAGCATATCCTTTATCCTCCCCTCTGCCTCACTGTCTAGCTCTGAAGTGGCCTCGTCGAAGATGATGATGTCGGGGTTCTTAAGGATGGCCCGGGCGATGGATAATCTTTGTCTTTGCCCCCCTGAGAGAGCAAATCCCTGCTCACCAACTACGGTGTCGTAGCCGTGGGATAGTTCGGTGATGAAGTCATGAGCATTGGCAAACTTTGCTGCTTTTACCATGTCATCCTCGGTGGCCTGGGGGTTACTGTACAGGATGTTGTTGCGAATGGACTCGTTGAATAGGAAAGTGTTCTGAGATACAATCCCTATTCTCTCCCTTAAGCCTTGCAGGGATAGGCTATCGATGTTCCTTCCATCGATGAGTACCGACCCTTTATCCGGTTTATAAAAGCCCAGGAGCAAGTTTAAGATGGTGCTTTTCCCCGCCCCACTGGGCCCCACGAACGCCACCTTTTCCCCTTCCTTTATCTCAAAGCTCATATCATGTATTACTTCCCTATCGCTGTCGTAGGAAAAGCACACCTCATGGAAGGCTATCCTTCCTTCCAGCCCTGCCACGGGTAGCTTTCCTTTTTCGTCCTCAGTTACCGTGGTCATAAGCTCAGATACCCTCTGCAGGGCAGCCAGAGCGGGCTGAAAGGCGATCCCTGCCGTGGCCAGGGTTTGGATGGGGGAGTAGAGCTTGACCAGATATCCGGCAGCGGCGATGTAGGTTCCCACGGTGAGGGACCCAGCTATCATCCCCCTTCCGCTATACCACAGGACCAGAAACCCCCCCAGGGCAGCTACCAGGGCCACCAGTTCGTTGGCCAGGGAGCCTATGACATTCCGGTCTATTCCAGTCTGGAGAAACCCCCTGAGGTTGACCTCCACCTTTTCCCTTTCCCTATCTTCAGCGGCAGAGGACTTCACCACGTTTATGCCCGATAGCGTTTCCTGGTATTGCCGCGAGACCATTGCCCCCTTTTCCATATAATCTCGGCTCACCTGGCGCAGACTCCCGGCGTAGCGTCGGTTCACGATGTAGAACAGGGGGAGAACGGCCAGAGAGATAAGGGTGAGTTCCCAGGAGAGGTAGAGCATTATGCATAAGGCAAATATCAGATTAAAAACACTTCCGAACAGGTTGACGACGGAAGAGAATAAGGCACCCAGGCTATCCACCTCTTTTATTCGGGAGACCAGATAGCCTGTCTGATGGCGGTTGAAGAAGGACAGAGGAAAGTGGAGGATGCGGGAGAAAAGTTTTTGACGCAGGGATATCACCACTTCCTGACTGGTCACGGTCGAGAGATAGCGCATAAGAAAGGAGAACAAAAGCCTGGCCAAAGCCAAAGCCAGGAGCAAGCCAACGATCAGGTTGAGCATCCCCATATTCTGAGCTATGACCACTTCATCAACGATGTACTTTACCAGGATGGGGCCAGGCATGCTCAGGAGGGAAACGGTGATGATCAACAGGATAACGAATAAAACCCTCCTCCGGTGCTCTTTGAAGAAGGGAGTAAGATGTCGAAGCTCAGAGAGTCCTATCCTCTGCTCAGTATCCTTGTGATGTATGAGGCTTCCTGCCCTTTTGAGGTCATCTGTGAGCCGGCCCATCCCTCCCTTATTTTATGCCCTGAAGGTAAATATAAAGGTTAAGCAAGGTCAAAATAGGGTTAAATAAAATGTCGTCTTACCAGGGTCAATCAGTATGTGCGGAGGGGTAAGCTTGATCCAGGAACAGGGGTAGCTCCACGGCACAAATTGGCCCCACTGACATCCTCCACCCCGTCAATCGTTCTGCCTCCTCTTTTAGGGGAGCGGCTAAACCAGGTAGAATCAGAGAGCGATGAGTTACCCTCTCCGTAATATGTTCACTGACGATCCTCTTAATCTTGGCGGCAGTAAAAGTACCAAATATCATGGCCATATCCACAGTGCTTCCCTCAGAGTCTGCGAACACCATCCAACAGTCGTGAGGATATAAAAAGAGCACGGCTAATATCGCTTGTTGAGTGTATTCGCTGTTACCTGAAACCAATACCGGGGATTGATGGCCAGGACTCCCGATCTCGTATACCCCGGTAATACCTGGTGTGGGCATCTGGGAAGCAGGGATTTGGGGAAGAGAATCCAGAGCTTCAAATACTAACCTGAATGCTTCTTTCCTGCTGGAAGTAAGATGGGGGCATAACTCAAAAGAGAGCTCCCTGAGCTTCAGCTTGAGGGCAAACTCTTGACAGGTGCCAACACCACACTCCTCGCAGTCAAGGTGGGGAAGATATTTTAGAAAGTCAATCTGATCAATATAGAGGTCAGCTTGTACCATTCTTTACCTCTTTCCATTGGGGTAGCTTATATAGTTAGCTTGCCAGGCGTATCTAGCTACCGAATGGCCAAAGTTACTTGGCCTCCTGGATGTCCTTCAAGATCAGGTCGGCAGCAGTTTTGCCCGAAAAGATTACTGTGGGTATGCCCCCTATACCGGCCCAATGGCCAGCCTGGTATAGATTTTCAATAGGTGTCCTCTGCCCCCACCCGTAAATCCAGGCTATGTTTTCCGGGGTTGACAGCCAGCCCATTATAGAACCCTGGTAGTTTAGGGTGTACCGCTCATAAGTCAGAGGGGTGGCGACATCCTGGTAGACAATGTGCTCTAATAGTCCAGGGATGACGTTTTCTGCTGAAGCGATCAACCGATCTGCTACCTGTTCCTTCAGTTTTCTGTACTCCTCACCCCTCTTGCCATCCTCGGTGTGCCAGTTATCCATGTAATGGTAGGGAAGAAGAGCCATAATGCTGACCGCATGCTTTCCCGGAGGGGCAAGTGAAGGATCGCGAAGGGACTGGATGATGATGTCTATACCCATTTTACGGGGATCGGTCGTGGTAAGCTCCTCTATGCTCTCAGCAGGGCTATAATGGATCACCTCGCCACCAAACCCCAGGGACCCAAGATCCATGTCCACCCCCAAGGATACCAGGAAAGCAGATGGCCATACCTCTGCCTCAAGCAGCTTTTGGGTAAACTCCTCCGGCAACCATTCCTCCCCCACCAGCTTCAGGAAGGTCAGTCTGGCATCAGCGTTGGAGACTACATATTTAGCCTTAATTTTTTCTCCGCTCTCCAGTTCCAGACCGACGGCCTTTCCACCTTCGATCAGAATCTTCGTCACCAAAGTGTTCAGGGCTAGATCGCCGCCGTATTCTTTAAACGTCCTGGCGAAGAGGTTGGCCAGAGCACGCCCCCCTCCTTCAGGGAAATAGTTATTCTTCCTGGAGAGCGTATTAAACTGGGGTATCAACCCCCAGATAGCCTGGGTCTGGGGAGGGCCACCGATGGAGTAGAGGATTAGCTTCAGTTTGGGATCCTGAAATCGAGGCTCGATGATGTCCCCGTTGGTCTTCCCTACAAGGCTCATCATCAGCTCGGGGTTCTCAATATCAAAGGTAATAGCGTCGACGATAAGCTCACGGATGGCCTCCTTCTCAGCAGGGAACATCGCCACAAGGTCATCCTCCAATTGCTTTATATCAGAGGATAAGGTCAGGCCATAGTCCTTTCCTACTACCCTTCTTACCGGGTCAAGCGGTATGAACTTGATCTCATCCTGTATTCCTAAATCCTCCAGGGTTTGGTATATCAGCCCCCCCTCTCCACACTCCTGGAGTGAATGAATGGTAGTCTCAAAGGTGAACCCATCTCTCTCAAACGAGGTGCAATAACCTCCCGGAACCGAGTGTTGCTCACATATCAAAACCTTCATTCCTGCCTTGGCCAGGTAGGCACCGCAACTCAGCCCGCCCATGCCTGCCCCGATTATGGCTACATCATATTCCTTCTCCCAAGCTTTAGCCCCTGGGCCACCCCCAACGCAACTGCCAAGGCTTAAGGCTACCACTGTAAGCGCTATTATGGTTGCTTTTTTGACCAATCTTCTTACCTCCTTATGTCTATCATTTTAACACCGTTCACCATCTTACCCGCGTGACTCCTCTCTTGGCATTATCGCGCTGGTATAGCAAGCTCCTCTGATACACTCCCCAACTGTCATAATCATGCCACGATGTCATTAACCTACTGTTCAAATGCTCGCCTTCCTTAGTGAGATCACGCTTACTCCGAATAATGCCATGGTGAAGATGAAGAGCACCAATATCTCCCCGAGTATCTGTTGATCTCCTGCCCCGATCACCCCGGCCCTCAGGATATCCACGGTGTAGGTCATGGGGTTTATGTGGGCAACTATTCTGAACCACCCTGGAGCTTCTTCCAGGGGGTAAAACATGGAAGAACAGAGTATCATCGGAAGGTAAATCAAGGTCATAACGGCGACCAGAAGGTTGGTGGATCTTATCCTTGACATAAGCGGCATGAACAGAGAGAAAAAGCAGACTCCACCCAGTAGGGTGGAGAGGAGGACCAGCGGGATGTTAGCCACAAAAATCCCTCCTTTGATGAGGGGCAATCCGATGAGCAATACCAGGAAAGCTTGAATCAGGGAGAGGGTCAGGGTACACAGGATCTTGGCCAGGATGTAGGCCGAACTGGAAACGGGACAGGATAGAAGTTCCTCCAGCATCCCCCAATCCCTATCATTCCACAGAGTCCAGCCCGAACTTTGGGCAATGGATATGATCCCCATGGCGATCACGCCCGGAGCAAGGAAGAGGACATAATCCACGCTCTCACCTTCAAGAAATATCTCTTCGCCTATCAGGGTTCTCATACCCAACCCAAACAGGAATAGATAAAATAAGGAGGTGATCAGGGGGGTTAAAGTTGCCCAGGATTGTCTGGACATCACACGAAGTTCTCTATAGTATAGGCTGGCCAGTCCTTTAGTCATTACCTTATCGTTCTCCCAGTTAGCCGGATGAAAACATCCTCCAGGGTTGGCCTTCGCACCGACACCGTCTTGATCCTTCCTCCCCTCTCCACAACATATTGGCTCAACGCAACTAGACTCTCATCCGCACTCTTGACCTGAATGCTTAAGCCGGAGGCCTCTCCACCCACTCCCTTTACATAATCAAGTCCCAGGATGTCAGACCTCAGGGACTTGAAATCCCCCTCTATGTTCATGTCGATAATGTCGCCGCTGCCAATGCTATCTTTTAGGGCCTCAACTCTATCCAGGGCGATGACCCTGCCATGGTCGATGATCCCTACTCTATCACACAGATGCTCTGCTTCATCCATGTAGTTGGTGGAGAGGATCACCGTTTGCCCCTCCCGTGAGGAATCCTTGATGAAATCCCAGGTCTTTAGTCTGGACTGGGGGTCTAGCCCCAGAGTAGGCTCATCCAGGAAGAGTATATCGGGGTGGTGCATGAATGCCTTGGCTACCTGGACTCTCTTCTGGAGCCCACCGGATAGAAGCCTGATAGTCTCGTTCCTCTTCTCCTCCAGTCCAAACTCTGATAAAAGCCATTCAATCCTTCTCTTTCTCTCCTTTCGGGGGATGTTATGAATTCTTCCATAGATATCCAGGTTGTCATATACCGGAGAGAACCGTTCTAAAGCCGTGTTCTGCAGCATCACACCTATCTTCTCCTTCACCTTAGTGGGCTCCTTTTGCACGTCGAACCCCAGGATTATGGCCGTTCCCTCAGTAGGAGGTATCACTGTGGTCAGCATTCTTATGATGGTCGTCTTCCCTGCACCGTTGGGACCTAAAAGACCAAGTATTTCATTCCGCTTCACCTCGAAGTTGATATGATCGACGGCGGTTAGACCACCGAATCTCTTGGTTAGGTTAATACACTCTATGGCTAACAATCGTTACGCCTTTCGTTACCGGGTGCAGCCGCTGACCACTCTTTGACTCAATCCGCCGGCAAGGTAACCTCTTTGGGGTGCTGGCTCTGCTTCCTCCTCTTTACCATGCTTGGCCGGGGTTCCTGCCCAGATTGAATTTGGTGGGATTTTGATATCCTTGGGAACTATCGCCCATAATTACTCCAGGCATGGTAGTAGATCTTCCCCCGATAAGGCAGTTTTTTCCTATCAACACCATTTTAAGCATGAACCAGGTGATCTTGCCACCTCCATCGTTCACGTGCCCCATGATTATGATTCGTATCGTTTATTCTTTCCTCCTCGTATGGTATACTTCAGAAGTTTTGGCCATTAGCTAAAGAATCAGACAACAACCTACCAGAGCTAAGCAGATAGGAGTTATTAAACAAAGAACAATGAAATCCACGAAATCAGTATCGGACAAAAATGGCAGCGGAGGGATTTGAACCCCCGACCCGGGGCTTATGAGTCCCCTGCTCTACCCCTGAGCTACGCTGCCCAGCACCCGTTAGTATAGCAACCTTCTCTTCAGGTTGTAAAGTTGTCAAAGGAGGGTAAACAATAGTATTCTGTTTAAGAAGTGACAACTCGGCGTTGGAAGGTTCTGACTCCTATAAGGGGAAAGATAGGTAATTACCCGGAAACAATATCGCAGCTCCTCTGCAACCGTGGGGTAAGGACGGACAAAGAGGCCAGGGCATTTCTGAACCCGGATGAGCGCCTGCTTTACGATCCCTTTCTTCTCCCTGATATGGAGAGAGCAGTAGCTCGCATTCGCTATGCCCTCCGCAAAAAGGAGGTAGTCTCCGTATTTGGCGACTTTGACTGTGATGGGATTTGTGGCACCGCCATCTTAGTGGAAACTCTTGGCTTACTGGGAGGAAAGATCGTCCCCTATATACCTCACCGTGATGAAGGGTATGGTATAAACCTTAAGGCACTCGAGCATTTAAGAAACGAAGGCTCTACTCTCATCGTAAGTGTTGATTGTGGTATCTCCAATGCCTTTGAAGTGGAAGAGGCGTCGAAGAACGGAGTGGATGTGATTATCACCGACCATCATGTGGTTCCTTCTATCCTTCCCGGAGCTATGGCGGTGATCAACCCTAAAAGGAAGGATTCGGCTTATCCTTTTCGGGAGCTCTGCGGGGCGGGGGTGGCGCTTAAGCTGACTCAAGCATTGCTCCAGAATACCGCTCACAGCACATTCTGGAAGGATCTGCTGGATATAGCTGCCCTGGGGACGGTCGCTGATCTAGTCCCTCTGGTAGGGGAAAACCGCTATCTTGTCCAGGCCGGACTTTGTAGTCTAAACCAAACCAAAAGGGAGGGCCTTAAGTGGCTAATCCAGGAAAATGGCCTGACCAGGGTAGACGCGGATGATATCTCCTGGGTGTTGGCCCCTCGCATCAATGCCAGTGGCAGGATGAGCCATGCCATGTTGGGGTTGAAACTCCTGCTCTCCACTTCTGCCTTCGAAGCAGAAATTTTGGCCCAAAGGCTGGGGGAGGATAATGCCCAGCGGCAAAGGCTCCAGGAGAAAAACCTGGTGAGGGCAAGACAAGAGGTGTTGAGAGAGGAGGAGCTACCCCCCATTATCGTGGTGGGAGGAGAAGGCTACTCAGATAAAGTGGCCGGGCTGGTTGCTTCAAGACTGGTTGATGAATTCTACCGCCCGGCGGTGGTGTTCGGTCAGGATGGAGGAAGGGTCAGAGGCAGCGCTCGCAGCATCCCTGGATTTGACATCACCCAGGCCTTAAGCAGGTGTCGACATCTGCTTTTGCGGTTTGGGGGTCATCCCGGAGCGGCCGGGTTTACCACCTGGGCGAGCAATATAGATGGGCTCAGGGATTCCCTGGTCGCAGTAGCCAGTGAGGGGTTGGGGATAACGGAGCTTCAGCCCCAACTTTGCATCGATGTAGAAGCTCCCCTTTCATCTCTGAATGGAGAGGTATTGAGGTTGCTTCAGACTTTCCCTCCCTTTGGAAGGGACAACCCCAAGCCATCTTTTCTCTCCCGAAGAGTGAGAGTGGTGGGTTGTGAGCGGGTGGGAGAATCGGGCAGCCATCTTAAGTTAAAATTCAAGGGAGGGAATTTCGTCTGGGAAGGGATAGGTTTCAACCTGGGCGAGCGGCACACTGAAGTAGATACTTTTTTGGATATAGTGTACAACGTTGAGCCGAACGAATTCAGGGGTGAAAGCCGGCTTGAGCTCAGCCTCATCGACTTTGCTGCCTGCTAAAGCAAAAGGATATGCCCGATCACGATCAGGAGTTGGTAGATATTGCCCTGGCCAAGCAGGGTGATATCTTCTCCTTTAACCGTTTGGTGGGGGGGTATCAAACGCGGGCCTATAACCTTTCCCTTCGTCTGCTGAGGGATCGTGATGAGGCCCTGGATGCCTGTCAGGAATCCTTTCTTAAAGCGTGGAAGAAGCTTAAGGATTTCAAAGGAGGAAGTTTCAAGGCCTGGATGCTGAAGATCGTAGTCAATTCCTGTCGCGACCAGCAGAGAAAGAAAAAGCCCACCATCCCCATGGATATGGATATCTCCTCCCTGGCGACCTCGGTGGAGGAGGAAGCGCTACGGCACGAGCTTGAACAAGAGATACTGAAAGGACTCTCCTGCCTTAACTTCGGAGAAAGGTCAGCCGTCACTCTATTTGACATGGAAGGTTTAAGCTACCAGGAGGCAGCGGAGGTTATGAGCTGCCCTCTGGGGACAGTCAAATCTCGCTTGAGCTCGGGGAGGAGAAAGCTCCGGGACTTCCTTCTCAAAAGCGAACTTTTGCCCTCTCAGTTTCGTCCTAAAAGTGATGTGGTTTAGAAAGAAAGGCTGCTCATGGGTGGAAAGGGTGCTCTCGGAGTACCTCAACCATAACCTTTCCCCTGAGGATATGGAAAGGGTAGGGCACCATTTGACTCAATGTCAAAGGTGTAGAGAAGACTATGAGCATCTAAAGCTTACGGTAGGCCTGGTGAGGAGCGTGCCTTCGGTCCCTGCTCCCCGCTCTTTTGCCATCCAACCTATACCCCAGGTACCTCAGGCTGAAAGAAAACCCCTGAGGACACTCCTTCTTCGGCCGGTCGCCCTCTCTGCGGTGGCTGTTCTGGCGCTCAGCTTATTTTATGTGATTGCCGAGAATTCAAAGGAAGGACATCCCACTTCAGATGAAATGATGGTGGTTAATCCTGGTGCAGAAGATATGGCACCCCTGGAAGCCACTCCTCTGTTTGAGGTTGAACTGAGTTCATCCAGGGCCGAAAAGCCAGGAACTCCTACCTTGGAAAGTCTCGCAGTGGGGGAGATAGCCCCACCCCACCCCACCCCTTTGCTGTCGGAGGGGATGGAGGTCTCACCTCCTACCCATCCCCTCCCCAGCCGTCCCGCTCTGGGGCCAGGAGATAAAGTACCCGAGAGGGTTGATGTATGCGCTCCCCACTTATGTCTTCCTTGCATAGGTCGTATAGCCTGAAGTAAAAATATAGAGGAGATCCATTGATCAAAAAGCTTCTTTCTACGGTTTTGATGGGAGTTATTCTCCTCTCCGGGCTTCCCTTGGGATGTGGAATGGCCAGGGATGATGTCAAGCCCTTAAAACATCTGAGAATAGGGTACCAGCCCTCAACACATCAGATTGCCGAGATGACCGCTATGGAAAAGGGTTGGTGGGAAGAAGATTTAGCCAAATTTGGAGTGGAGAAGGTGACAGATAAAGAATTCCCCAGTGGCCCCCCGGAGATGCAGGTAATGGCGGCAGGCGACCTGGACATTGCCTATGTAGGGACAACTCCCCCTATAACGGCTATCGATAAGGGACTTGAGGCAAAAATTGTAGCTGGGGTACAGACACAGGGCTCAGCGTTGGTTCTTTCTCCTTCGCTGGCAGAGAAGTACAGGGAACCCGAGGATCTGAGGGGCTTAAAAATAGCTACCTTCCCTCCCGGTTCCGTCCAGGATACCATACTTCGAAGGTGGCTCAGAGAAAATGGCCTGGATCCGGAGAAGGACCTAGATCTAAGACTCATGACGGGTGGTGGAGATGCCGTCAGCGCGCTTATGGCAGATGCAGTTGATGGCATCTTCGTACACTCTCCTTACCCCGAAATTGCTGAATTTGATAAGGCAGGTAAGGTGGTTGTTCGTTCCGGGGAGATGTGGCCCAACCATGCCTGCTGTTGCCTGGTGGTGAGCGATAAGCTTATCCAGGAGCATCCTGATTTAGTAAAGGAGATCCTCAAAATCCATATTAAGGCCACAGTGTACAACGTCAATTATCCTGACGAAGCAGCTCAGATTTATGCTGAGAGAATAGGGTGGGATGCCGATAAGGTAAAGCAATCCCTCAAGCTTTGGGATGGCTACTGGATCTACGATCCCTACATCGAACTGGACTGTGTTCTGGAGTATGCCAAAACTATCTACGAGCTGGGGTTCACGGATAAACTTCTCACCCAGGAAGATCTTTTCGATACCAGCTTTTATGATAGTGCGCTTCAAGAAATCTTAACTGAATGTCTAGGATAACTAGGCAGAAGGGCGTGCTTGAGCTCCTATCGATAGCCATAGTCCTTGGCATATGGGAGTTAGTAGCCGTATTTATAGTAGGGAAAACCTTCACCCTGCCTAGCTTTCATGAAGTAGCCACATCCTTTTATGATTTAAGGAAAGATATTCCCGGCGATGTTGCCATAAGTCTCAAGCGTTTCGCCATAGGTCTTCTGTGGGCTGCCGTCGTGGGCATACCCATAGGCGCAGCTATGGGGTGGTTTAAGAGTATGGAGAGGATGTTCGACCCCATAATCCAGGTCATTCGACCCATACCTCCTATTGCCTGGATACCGTTTGCCCTGGTTTGGTTTCACTTAACTGACTATGGTGCAGGTTTTGTGGTGTTCATTGGTGCTCTCTTTCCTATCCTCATCAATACCTATGCTGGGTTCAAGAGTGTTCCTCGAAGGCTTGTCGAAACTGCTCAGGTTCTGGGGAGAACTAAAAGCTATGGCTTAATCCGCTTTGTGGCCTTTCCCTATGCTGCTCCCTCCATCTTCACTGGCATCAGAATAAGCATGGGGGTAGGATGGATGTGCATCATCGCTGCGGAGATGATTGGCTTCAAAAGCGGCCTGGGGTTCAGGTTATGGCAGAGGTTTTGGTTTCTTCACCAGATGGATAACCTCATGGCCTACATGATACTTATCGGTGTGGTAGCTCTGGTGATGGATTATGTCTTCCGATATCTTACAGAACGAAGGCTACTCCGGTGGTATAAGGAGGTCTAAGAAACGAGTCTTATTCAGATCGAGGGCCTTGGAAAACACTTCGACTCTGCTAGCGGGAGGGTGGGGGCGCTCCAGAATATCAACCTTGATATTGAAGAGGGTGAGTTTATATGCCTTATTGGGCCTTCGGGATGTGGCAAGACCACTCTGCTGCGGATAATTGCCGGTCTGGAGTTGCCCAGTGCTGGCACCATCACCTTTGGCCATAAGAGCATAGCTGGGCCTGACCCCAATAGAACCATGGTATTCCAGGAGTTTAATCTCTTCCCCTGGAGAAATGTAGCCCAAAATGTAGAGTTTGGGCTGGAAACAAAGAGCATCCCCAAGGGGGAGCGCCATCGCATCGCTCAAGAATACATAGACCTGGTGGGTCTCACGGGATTTGAGAGGGCCTACCCCTATGAGCTATCTGGAGGCATGAAGCAGAGGGTGGGGCTGGCCCGGGCTTTAGTTACTTCGCCTAAGGTCCTGCTTATGGATGAACCCTTTGGTTCACTAGATGCTCAGATCAGAAATCTGATGCAGGATGAGCTGCTTAAGATCTGGCACAGGGTAAGGACGACCATAATTTTTGTGACCCACTCTGCTGATGAGGCGGTGTATGTTGCCGATAGGGTAGCCATACTTACCACCCGGCCAGGAGAGATAAAGGACATTGTGGCTGTGGATATAGGAAGGCCACGTAGCAGGTTTGACCCCCACTTCGTCGGGCTAAGGTGCAATATACTGGAAGGGCTGGATATGCCCTGCTGACTAGTCCACCCTCTCCCAACGGTCGCATCTTCCTCCCCACCGAGCAAGAACTTTCCCATCCAGGGAAATCTGGGCGATCTCACACTGATTAGGGCATCCCTTACATTCAAAGGAGGAAGTGGCATATTTGGCTTCGGTTACCTCGAACCCCCTGAATTTGGTGACATTGCCGTTCTGAGATGTCTCTTCTTCAGCCAGAAAGGCCGTCCCGATAGCCCCCATCACTTCAT
Source organism: Dehalococcoidia bacterium UBA3088 (assembly GCA_002367275.1). Lineage (GTDB taxonomy): Bacteria > Chloroflexota > Dehalococcoidia > UBA2247 > UBA3088 > UBA3088. Next base: position 28,764 of record DFBE01000077.1, read on the forward strand.
GGTGAGGGGGGATGATGGTCTTTATTCCCAGACCCTCCTCGAAGGCGCGGACAATGCCCTTGTTGAAAGCCACTCCTCCCTGAAATACGATGGGAGACAAAAGCTCCTTTCCCAACCCTACATTGTTGAGATAATTCCTGACCAGGGCCTGGCACAGTCCATACACGATATCTTCCAGGGGATAGCCCAATTGTTGCTTATGAACCATGTCTGACTCCGCGAACACCGTACACCTTCCGGCGATACGCACAGGGTTATTACTTTCAAGGGCGATCTCGCCGAAATCTTCTATCCTCATGTTAAGCCTATCCGCTTGATGGTCCAGGAAACTTCCGGTGCCCGCGGCACATACGGTATTCATACCGAAATCGACCGCAATGCCATCCCGGAGGATAATGATCTTACTATCCTGCCCTCCGATCTCAATGATGGTCTTGACATCGGGAACATAGTGAAGGGAAGCGATAGCTTGGGCAGTGATCTCATTCTTCACCACATCGGCCCCCACCATCACCCCGGCCAGGTATCGGGCACTTCCTGTCGTCCCTACCCCCGCAATAGGGACACCCTGGAGCCTTTGCCGTATCTCGGACAGACTTTGCTGCACCATCTGGACAGGTTTACCTTCCGTGCGGAGGTAGACTGAACTCAATACCTGACCATCTGAAGATAAGGCTACCACCTTGGTGGTCACGGAACCAACATCAATTCCTAAGTAAACCTTCACTTCTTAGCTTGGTCCTCCTTCTCTTGAGCAGGTCTGCAAAGGCCTCCAACCGGGTTATCATCCCTGCTCTTCCCATCTGCTCATCACACAGTATGGTAAGCACGGGAAGGTCCTCCCTGGTGTGGGACATGATATTCTGGGCCACAATCTCCGGAAGGCAGGTGAACGGGGCTAGATGAACCATTCCATCCCAGTCCCGGCTATGGAGTACCTTCTCTCCCACCGACTCCCAGCCATCCCCCCCTATATCCCGTTTTAGATAAGGCCAGGCCTTTTTATGCACTTCCCTCCACTCATCCACTCCCAGGGGATTAAGGAACAGGCTATACTTCACCCATCGGGAGTAGGATAGAGTTCTAACCACCTCCACTCCTAGCTTTCCCAGCTCCCGTTCCACATCTAAGTTGGAGAAGGGTTCAAGGACGACAAATATCTCTCCTACAATGCCTACTTTGAGGGGGTCGGCATCCTTCCTCTGGGGAATGCTCTGCAGTCGCTTCGTATATTCCCTCCTTAGTCTTATTACTTCAGAGTGACTGGCGGCATTTTCTATGGCCAATGTTGCTTCCTTGAACACCTGGTTGGTCTCTCCTCTCTTTTCCTCTCGAGGCCTTATTTTATGCGTCAAACTCTCCAGCTCATCCACGGCGTTCAATTTACTAAGCCCAAACCTGAGAGTCATTATTATTTTGGGCCAGGAGGCATTGCCCGATATTCTTTTAAATACTCTCATAAACCCCAAAAGTTTATTACCCTCAGATACGGAAAACTTCACCATCTCTATGTTGTAACCCATATCATGGAGGATCCCTTCCTGACCCCGAGCATAGTAACCCAGACGACAGACACCGAAACCCTGTGCTTGGAGAAGGGTATCCGCCCCCAGTTCACAAGATTCGATGAGGTTCCCCAACGTGAGCTTGAAAGGAAGACATACCCCTTCAGGGGAATACTTGGTAGCCAGATCAAGCGTTCTCTTGCTGGTAGGTGGGGGAACTACAAAGTCCACCCCCAGCTCTTGCAGTGCTGTTCTGATGGGGATGTAAACATTCCCGGCGTGGGGGAAGCCTATTCTCATCTTCTCTTTCTTACCATGTCGATGAAGGCTTCTACCCTGGTCGCCAGTCCGGCCTCGGCAGTATGCTCATCCAGAGTGAGGCAGGTATAGGGCCTTCTCTCCCTTCTGGCATAGCGATCCAGAATATGCATCATTACCGAATCTGGCCCGCATCCAAAAGCCATCACGCTTATCACTCCATCCACTACCCCTTTCTTAATATAATACCCCCCTGCTCCAATGACTTCATCCTCATAGGTCCAATATGACCCCCCGGCAAGCTCATGGGTAGCCTGCTTCATGTCGGCCTGAGACACCATCTCTGGAGTAAGGACTATCACTCCTTGCCCCTCAAGCCGGGATATGAGGCGATGGTTAACATAATCATCATACAACAGATAAGGATGACCTACCAGGGCCACCGAGGATGATCCATCCCTTTGTTCGCTTTTTCCTTCTAGCACCTCAGACGGAGTTTTGCCTTCACGAACCATCCGGGCTTTATATTCCCCATGGGACTGAAGAGCAAGCTTGGCCGCCCGTCTTACCTTCAGGGGATTCCAGGTAAAATGTCTCCCCAGGGCATACACGGATGAGTAAAGCTCCCTTTTCTTCTCCATATCAATGTCCACTTCCAGGAGAGGAGGGCATTCTGGAATCACCGCTCTGGTCATGTCGGGAAGTCCTAAGAATTTAGAACAGTTGTGAACCTTCTCCTCCATGCTGCGGACAGCAGGTACAAATATGAAATCACATTTACCTATCAATGAGATGACATGTCCCATGAAAATCTTAACCGGAAAGCAGGTTTCGGCAGTTACCCGTGCTACTCCGGAAGCGGCGACATCCTTAGTAGTGGATTCAGAGACCACCAACTCTGCTCCCAACGCATCAAAGAAAGCCCTCCACATAGGATAGTATTCATAGTACAGCAAGGCACGAGGAATTCCTACCTTTACCACTCAGTCCACATCCACCTTCCATGATTACTTTTCAATATTCCTTCAGAGACCCAATCTTTAAGCACTGCTGAGACTTGAAGAAGGGGAAGGGAAAAGCGGGAAGATATGTAGGTAGTCACCTGCTCCAGGCTTAAGTTTTTTCTCCTGATGCCCTCGATGGCGTCGTTCTTGAGCACCGCATCGGCAACCTCACAGCGTCTCTTCAGAGCTGAACCAAACCAACTGCGTTCCTCTATCTCTTCTGGACTTACCTTTTCCTTCCTTTCCTGTTCTTCTTCAAGCTCGAGGAAGAGCTCATCATATTTGGCCTTATTTTTCCGATACTCAAAGGAAAGCTCGTTTGCTTCTTCACAGGTTACATCTTTGGTACAGGTTACTGCTTCGTTAGCATCGTACCGGCGCCAATTATTGGTGATGATTTTAATTCCGTACTCCTTAGCCTTCTCCCTGACCTCTGTTCCTGGGAAAGGTGCTAGAAGGTGAAACCCGTAAGGCGTATTGAGCTCACGGACAAACTCCATACTCTGTCTGATCGTTTCCTTGGTCTCCCCGGGAAGGCCTAAGATGCAGGAAGCCAGGACGTTTATCCCGTTATCCTTGGCCAGTCTCACTGCCCTTCTTATCTCATCCAGGGTAATCTTCTTTTTGGCGCTATCCAATATGTCCTGGTTTCCACTCTCCACTCCATAGCATGTGTAGTAACACCCTGCCTTCTTCATTCTCCTCAGAAGCTCATCGTCTACAGTGTCCACCCGAGCAAAGCACGTCCACTTGAAGCGCAACTTTCTGCTTAGGATCTCATCGCAAAGCCCCAACACATGTTTTTGGCTTAAGGTGAATAGGTCATCTACAATGTTTATTCCTCTAAACCCTAAGCGGAGTATGTCCTCTATTTCATCACAGACCATTTTTACATCTCTGTATCTTGTCTTCCTCCCCACCATCTTGTGCCCCACACAGAAGATACAGTCAAAGGGACAGCCACGAGAGGTAACAAGTCCACACTCCGGGTTATAAGCTAAGTACCTTGCTATGGGAAACAGCCTTCTGGCCGGGAAGGGAAGTTCATCCAGATCCGAAATAAGCTTGCGGCTTTCTGTATGCACCACATTGCCGTTTCTCCGGAAGGAAATGCCCGGCGTGTCCTCTAACCTTTCGCCGCAAGCGATGTCGGCCATGGTGTATTCTCCTTCACTCCGCACCACTATATCTATCCAGGGATGAGTTTTGAGCGTTTCCTCCGCAGTGAAGGTAACGTGGGGTCCTCCCATCACAGTGGTGATGTCAGGGTTGGCTCTTTTGCATATTTTAAGGATGTTTGAAGCGGTGAAAAAGTTGAGTGTCACTGAAGTTATGCCCACCATATCAGGGCCAAACTCAGAAATTTTCGCCCGTACCTTTCTTGGGGAGTACCTCTGGAGCAGGAAATCTAAAACCTGAACCTCGTGGCCCTCCTTTTGCAGGACGGCAGCAATGTATGAGAGTCCCATCGGTATGGTGGAACACTCAGATGAAGGATAGGGAGGGCTTATCAGCAGTATTTTCATTTTTTATTCAACCTTAACACTGCTACATCAGCGAGTGAAGGTAGGTAACGGGCTATCCTGTCTAAGGTGCTCAGGATAAAGGAAGACACGCCGTGAGGTAGCTTGGCCAGAAATTTGCCCCACCATGGAGTCCCGTACAGAATGGATACCCCCTGTGCACTCTTTACCTCGAACTGGGCCTTTGCCATATTTCTTAAGCTTGGGTAATCAAGTTTATAGGTATGGTCTGATGGCGGCTCCCATAAAGCGTTGTTGCCCCTCCTTAATATTTTCCATGTCATACGCCCCATCCTGAATCCCAGACTGTTGAAATTGAATAGGGATATTATTACCTCACCGTCGGGCTTTACCACCCGAGCAAATTCTTCCATCGCTTGACCAGGCTCTGGAAAGTGATCCAGAGCCCCTTTGCACACAACTTTATCCATGGAGTTTTCAGCTAAAGGGAGGTATTCTCCTATTCCCTGCACCAAAGCTACCTTCCCGTCGCTTTCAACCCTGGCATGGTCCAGCATTACCCTGGATGGCTCAACACCGATAATCTCTGCCCCGTTTAATGCCAGCTTCAGGGCATCTAACGCCCGACCACAACCCACGTCCACTATCTTCTCCCCCTCCCGGGAATCTACCCTCTTCAGGGTGATGTTTGTCATCTGAGAGAATAGGAACTCTAAGTCAGGATAAGCCCTGGTGGGCACCACATGACTATCATCCCAGTTGAGATCGACCTCCATCATCCGACTGTTCCTCATTGTTAACCTGGTATACTCCTGAGAGGTAATGCGGTGTTTAAGGACCTTCCGGAGAATTCTCGGGGGGCATCAGATGGGGTATTCCATCCACGATAGGGTAGCTATGGTGGCAGTTTGGACAATAAAGCGATCCCTTTATTATCTCCTCCTCTCCCTCCTCTACCTCAAGCTTGAGTTCACCCTTGCACTTAGGACAAGCCAGAACTTCCATCAATGCTTTTTTCACCTTCCAAGAGCCTCCTTCTGGTGTGATTGATTATCTCCTATACCGCGCGGAAATCACTCCCCATATCCTAATCCTTTTTCAGAGTGGGAGTCAACCTCATTACAGGATTATTTCTTCATGTCGGGCACACCGACATTGCACATTAACTGCTACGGGTAGGCTAGCCATGTGACAGGGGAAAGTTTCAGCATGAACTGCTAAAGCGGTAACCGTGCCACCATATCCCATTGCTCCGATGCCAAGACGGTTAATTCGCTCTAGGATATCCTTTTCTAATTTGGCAACCTCAGGATCTGGATTTGACTCTCCCACTTTGCGCAGTAACGCTTTCTTGGCTAAGGTCATAGTCTTGCCTGTCGTTCCTCCTATACTAAGGCCGACAATGATGGGAGGACAGGGATTGCTACTAACCTCATCGACGAGGCTTACCGTGAAATTCTCGAGCAACAGTGAATTTTTCCTCCTCCATGGTGGGCACGACGCATTCTCCATTTAGGCCACGCTCTTTGGCATATCTGACCAGAGACTTGGCGGCAGTGATACACATATCATCGGTTATAGCTCTTGCCTGCGTATCCAGAACGCCGCCCCCTCCAGGGCTGCAGTTAGATTGCCGGCTTTCCCTTCAGGGTTAGTAATTTGGCAGTAGCCGCTCCAAGTCCATTGAATGAGATGGACCCCGAAATTTGGACAACTGGATAAGAGAGGGTCTCACTCCTAAAATAGAACAAAAATGGAAGGAGTAAGAGATAAACCAAGTAAGGAAGAGACACAGTCCATCGTTCAAAGCCAAAGTAGCCCTGACAGCGCTGAAGGGCGAGCAAACAGTGGCGGAATTGGCCTGCCAGTTCCAGGTTCACCCCATCCGGATACACGCAAGGAGCCCCAGAGCTATTCCAGGATAACCATAGTCAGAACAAGGCCAATGGGGCATTAGTGGCCCAACTGTACCAGCAGATTGGCCAGCTCACAGTAGAACGGGATTTTTTACAGCTGTATTACCGTCCTACAGGGGTGGACGAGTATGACCTGGAGCTGATGAATCTCATAGACCGCCAGTACTTAGAGACGCCTTTCTATGGCTCTAGAGCGGATGACGGCCTGGCTGAGAATACGGGGATGTCGGGTCAACCGGAAGCGGGTGAGACGCCTAATGAAGCTCATGGGGATCGTAGCCGTCTACCAACCTCCCAATACCAGTAAGCCGTGCCCTGGGCATAAGGCATACCCATACCTGCTGCATGGCCTGAAGGTGAACCGGGTGAACCAGGTATGGAGTACCGACATTACCTACATCCCTATGGCGCATGGCTTCATGTATCTGGTAGCCGTCATGGACTGGTACAGTTGCTATGTGCTGGCGTGGAGGTTGTCCAACACCCTGGACAGAGATTTTTGCATTGAGGCTCTTGAGGAGGCACTAAGCAAGGGTACACCTGAGATATTTAACACTGACCAGAGTAGCCAATTCACCAGTGAGACCTTCACCGGAATCCTACTACAACACGGCATCCAGATTAGCATGGATGGAAAGGGGAGATGCCGGGATAATATATTTGTGGAGCGGATATGGAGGAGCCTCAAGTATGAGGAAGTTTATCTAAAGGGCTACCAGAGCGTGTCCGAGGCCAGAGCCGGCATCGGTGCCTACTTTAGCTTTTACAACCAGGAACGACCCTACCAGGCTCTGGGCTACCGGACACCAAAGGAGATATTTGAGACCAAGGGTCCATCGACAGGTGGGGTAGATACCAACATGAAAACAATAATGGCTCAGGAAGAACCAAAGAGGAGGTGCTTGTGCGACACAGACCTGATACCATATTCATGGCATAAGCCTGACACAAGGGTGATGGCCACCAATGAGATGGTGGGGGACTCTCTTAATTCAACTCCACTCCTGTCTAAACCACTGGGTCCACCTCAAGTAGGCTTGCTGAGATGTTGTACCGGCGGCAAAGCTGGGCTGGGCGGCTCTCTTAACTTCGTAGTTCTTCAACCACTTGTCTCTTGAATTCTGAGCTAAAACTCCTTTGATTCCTTCTGGGCAAAGTCCTTTCTCCTTTCATTAAGGATATTCCGGCCCTGCCAAACCTTCCAAACCTAAAGTGTCCAGTTTCAGGGGTTCACTCCAGTGGTTGAGATCTCCCAAGCCAGAACAAAGCGGCTGTACCAGTCCATAATGGCCATCAGGTAGACAAACCTTATAGGAGCATGCGGATATACGTGATATCTGCACACCATACCTGATCAGGATGGTCAAT
>DFBE01000044.1:0-3087 GCA_002367275.1 Dehalococcoidia bacterium UBA3088
CAGTTTTTGGGGAGTATTATAGAGGATAGCTTAGATAAGCTTATAATTCAAAATCAATAAGTGCGGAAGGTGGATTGTAAATTATCTTTTGCAAATTTTGCTGCCGACATATATACTTACCGTAGTAATTACAAGTCCAGGTTAGCGATCCTCGAAGAAATTTCTTTGGGTTTACTTAGCAAGCATCGGGCAATTGAAACTTCAGCAAACACTATAAAGAAAGAGATAGAACAAATGACACAAAGACACCATATTTCCTCTCACAACCCAGAGGCTCTTTTGAGCGCGGTTAAATTCTTGATGCAGTAAGGCAAGTTATGTAAAGAATAAGAGTGGTAAATGAAACTAATAGATAATCTGTATGCTTATCTTTGGCCTGGGCTAACGATGGCTGAAATGCAAAAGTATGGAAATAACTGTAACTCATACATTATCGCCACTGTCCTCCCCGGGGGGAAACACGCTATCATCGACCCTGGACAGGTAGTTAATGAGACTGGACAGCCTTGCCTGGATAGATTAGTCGGCGAGATGGCGAAGGATGGAATCAGGGTGGAGGATATAGGCCTGATAATCAATACTCATGCCCATCCAGACCACTATGGGGCAAACCAAACCATTAAGAAAATGAGTGGTGCACTGGTTACCATCAGTGAAAGGGATGATAAATTTGTAAGCGAAATGATGGGGCAGTTCTCTAGGCAAATTGAGATGATGGGCATAGAGGTGCCAGAAGTTGGAGCCGATTTCTATCTTTGGGAGGGACAGCTAAATCTGGGTGAAGGGCTAATACTGGAAATATTACCCACCCCAGGCCACTCTCCAGGGCACGTAAGCATCTATTGGCTGACCATGAAGGTTCTCATCGGAGGAGACCTGATATTCCATGGCAACACAGGGAGGGTAGATCTGCCTGGTGGTAATAGCCGTCTGCTTAAAGAGAGTATCGAAAGAGTGTCACATCTGGAGATTGATTACCTTCTCACTGGCCACCAATATGGAAGCCCCGGAATCATCCAGGGAGAGGAGAACATAAAACGTAACTTTGACTTTGTGAGAAGAAATATTTTCCCCTATCTTTAGCCCCACTGAATGTATGGGGTGAATATAATAGCCCTTTCACTCGGGTCGAGAAAGACCTCATGATATCCTTCAAGGTAGAGTGCAGCACCACAGCCATGGCTATCATGCCTCATAAAGATATCAGCAAAGCGCTGGAACTTGCCTTGAGCCTGGACATCCCCTTCTGGCCTCAGCTTCCTAAGGTAAGCCTGTATGAGGATATGTATATTCAGGCATCACAGAACTTTCCGGGGGTAGCTGTCGACCTTGACAGGGAAAGGCTCAGTTTTGACACTGCCAGGTTTGAACAAGATCTCGAGGAGTATTTCTCCAACCTGGATACTCCCGAAACCTTCGTCCTGACTGATGAGTATTCAGCAGTGTACCACCAATTCCTGTCCCGGAGGCTTCAGGGTTATAAAGCTATCCGGGGACAGGTCACCGGCCCTATAAGCTTTGGTTTCAAGGTATTGGATGAAAAGCTCAAGCCCATAATCTATAACGATGAGGTCAGGGCCATCCTGTTCGACTTCATTCAAAAGAAGGTCAACCTCCAGTACCATGAACTTAAGGAGAGGAACCCTCATGCCTTTGTATGGCTAGATGAGCCAGGGTTAGGATATGTGTTCAGTGCCCTCTCAGGCTACAACGACCAGCAAGCCAGAAAAGATTACCATGATTTTCTGTGCGGCCTGGAGGGCCCCAGGGGATTGCACCTTTGTGCCGATGTGAACCTGCCTTACCTGCTGGAGCTGGGAGTAGATATCCTATCCTTCGATGCTTACCAGATTGAGTTCATGCCTGAGGAATATGCTGAAAACGTGGCCCAATTTATTCAGAATGGTGGAGTTATATCCTGGGGAATTGTCCCTACTGAGTCTTCCATCCTGGCATCTTACACACCAAACACACTTACCGACCTTCTATTAGGTTATTGGGAGGTAATATCGGGTAGCGCAGGCCTATCCCCAAAGCAAATTGCCCGGCAGGCACTAATCGCCCCCGCAAGGTGCTGTCTTGCTGAAGCAGTACAGACACCCCATCCCTCCGGCACCGAGGAGATGATCGTGGAGAGAGCCTTTGCTTACATTAAGGAAATCTCTTGCCTGCTCAAGGACAAATATAGCCTGGACTAAACCTTGACTTTATCATGATAGGCGCCTGTTTCATCCATCTTCAATTTCAGGTTGGCCACAAAGCCTTCCAGGTCTAGAGGGGAAGATCACCACATCTCTCCACAGAAGCTTCCCCTTTTTATTCAAAACATCTCATCTATCCTCCAGATTGTATATGGCCGGCGATGATGTCCAAAGCCTCAAATAGGTCAGGAGAGGGCATGAGATAATCCGTCCTCACCATGACATATCCCTGCTTTGGCTCAGGGACAATTTCTATATCTCCTTTAAAGCTTGTGATCAAAAGCCTGTCCTTTAGATAATAGTCTAAGTTCAGGCCGCGGACCAGGGGGTTTTCTCCACTCCACTTCACATCGACTACCTTCCCCCACAGAGGAGGGCTTTTTCTCTTAATGAGTTTAACCTTCTTTTCCGCCCCCTTCCCTATCAGATGGGGATTCTCCACCACCCAGTCCAGACGATAGTGCGTCTCATACTGACTAGCTACCCCCACCAGGTTTATCCGATCTATGCTTTTTCCCTTCAGCTCCACTACTCCCACCAATTCCTCACCCCAGGAACGATGCTTTACGCTCGCCCTTCCTTTAATCTTATCCACTTCGGCCAGCGAAGCTTTTATGCCCATGGCCTTAAGATGCTGGCCGAGTCTCTGCGCTTCATCCAGTCCCTCTTTCGAGCCCTTCTTCGATCTGCGGCGACGGATGACGATGACCAGGGGCATTATTACCCCCGCCAAGATGGCTGTCGCTGTACCAATGATGCCACCCCAGTCCATTTCAGGACCCCTTGCTGGATAAAACTATCATCTCTTTGGTAAGACAAGGGCGTAGAAAGACAAAGCTGGTGGCGGTTATCCGCTTTACATTCCTCATGGTGGCTTCACCTTCTC
>DFBE01000044.1:3099-17674 GCA_002367275.1 Dehalococcoidia bacterium UBA3088
CTGGATATTTACTCCTATATTCTCGGGGGTAACTTTTTCACCTGCTTGACCTTCAAAGTAAAGCACGTAAGTTTCACCGGGGGGGATCTCCGACGGGTTTTTCGCATGAGTGGGCAAACCATAGCCATAGGCAGCCAGATAAGCATTTTGATCATCGCCCAGGTTCCATCTGACACCATTCTGGTCTTCAACATAGCAATCAACCTGCGACGTCTCAACCGGCTTCGCTCCGGCACGCAATTTGATCTGAACCCAGATAAACTTCATTCCCGTACTGGGAGCATAGTGAACATCGGAGGAAGGACTATGATAGGCGGGAATCTCCGCCCAAGTAGCCTCCACCAATGTTGACCCCTCAAGAACGGCCTCCCCCTCCTCAAGAATAACCTCTTCTTCCTCAAAGATCATGCTCTGTACCATAGGCTCGAAATAGACCTCATTTACCTTATTGTAGAGGGAGGCAGAGGCAGTATAGACCATCCCATAGAGAGCCTTATCCCTGGCTACAAGTATCACTCTTCTTTCAACAGTATCAGGTAAAGAATCGCCCATTATATATACCACTTCCATGGCGGGCTTTCCCCCCACCTGTATCATTCCTTCGCTAACTTTAAACCACAGAGAATATTGAGAACGGGCTCTGGACTTCAGAAAGACTTGCAGGGAATGAAACCTCCCCTCAAGATCCACAGACAGGGGCGATTCCTCCCCCAGGTCTTCTCCCATAAAGCCAACGCAGGCAGATACCCCTTTATCACCGATAAATAGGGTAGCGTAAGACTTAGGTTTAACCACCCACCAGGAAGAAGGGTAATCCATGGACCAGTTATATTCGTGATCGCTATAAGTCCTCCATTCGACCTGCTCCTCTTCCTGGGCAACCCCCAATCCTCCAAACCCCATGGGCAGTAAGAGAGTTCCCGTAGCCAGAAACACCCAAAATCCCTTAAGCTTTACCATTTCTCTCCCGGTTGAAAGGTACTTGACTAATTATAGCTATTTATTGCTACCACGACCACCAATACAAGTACGGCTGAGAAACCTATCCGCTGGTGATGGCGTAAGTTATGTTCACCCTAACTTTTACTCCCAGCTCCGAAACTCCTTCCCTTCTCAAGGGCAGCCATCACTTTGTTCATGGCTCCGGCGGCCAGCTTCTGGTCAGTAAATGAAATAAGCTCTGGTTCAACTGGCGAAGCTACATACACCTCTGTGTTTCAACCGACCCCTGGGCAGTCTTTTTGACATCGCTTACACCATCATTTGTCTTCAGTGTTCCACGGAGAGGGTCGTGGGCGATCTGGCCGACCTACAGGAATTCAAGCAGGGCGGAGGCGAAATCCTGCGGTCTTTCTACATGGGGAAAGTGGCCACTACCCGGGATCACCTGGAGCCTTCCTTGAGGGGCAAACTCGGAGATGAACTTTGCCTCATCCACCGGATATAGCTTATCTTGGGCGCCGTGCATAACCAGAAGAGGAGATTTTATCTTTTTTAGCTCCTCCTCAAGGTCGAAAGATAGCAGGGAGGACATGGATTTAAGCGCTCCTTCTATATCGGCCTTAGAAAACCCCTCTATGAGTGAGGTAATCTGGGAAAAGGCAAGCTTATCTGGCTCACAGAAGAAGAAATCCATAAGGACCTTCAAAAGCCCCCAGCTAAGCAATTCTAAAGATATACCTTCACCTCCCAGTAACCCTTTGGCTGCCTCACTTTCCAGGAGCCTCTTTATCTCATCCCTGGACATGAGGTCAAACACTGTAGATTTACGGATGAAAGTATCAAAGAGGATAAGCTTTTCCACTTTTTGCGGAAAGCGATGGGCAAACAGGATGGCGATATTTCCCCCCAGACAGTGCCCTATGATGCTGGCTTTGTCTATGCCCAAACCCTGCATAAAATCAGACACATCCTGGGAGAGTGTGTCTAAGGAATAATCCTCCCCCCTTCCCGAATCACCACAACCCCGGGTGTCCAGGGCAAAAGATCTAAACTCAGGAGGGATGAGGTCTAAGACATTTCCCCATATCTTAGAAGAATTGAGTCCACCGTGGAGGAATATGAGATTTCTTTTTCCCTTACCTTTCTCCTGATAGTGAATATTGATCTCTCTTGTCTTTATATCTCCCATATTTCCCCCTTTTCATAAATCAGGTTAATATAATTATATCAGCCCCTATAGCTCAGAGGATAGAGCACCAGCCTCCGGAGCTGGGAGCGGGCGTTCGAGTCGCCCTAGGGGCGCTTACCTGAAGATATCCCTGGCTATATCGAAGACCCCCCGAGCTCTCCCCGGACTTCTGGCTAAAAGAAGGACCGCCAGGGCAAGGTAGGCTATGGCATAGCCCAGGCGAACTTCAGTAGCGGTAAAGAAAAGCTGAGTAGAAAAGAGGATAAATATTATTCCTGCCCCCTTTAAGCTAAAGCCAAGGCGGGAAAGAAGGACCAGGGCAAAGGCAGATTGGGCGGAGGTAAGAAATACTTCCTCTGCCTGACGGCTATCTAAGGGGAGACTTCCTATTTCCCCTAAGGATAAGCAATACACCAGGGGCAACGTTCCCACCAGAAGCGTCCACTGATTGACCTTGGAGGAGATGAGGACGCCCAACCCTGCCCCCCCCATCCCCCGGATGGCGATTATGGAGGCAGCCAATATCTCGGGGGTCTCTGAAGCTAAGGGGGCTATCCACTGCACCATGATGAATTCATCCACCCCCAATACGCTTCCGGTATCGATAAGACCATCAGCAAATCGGGAGGCTGAAGCCAGGATAATTCCTGCCGGGAAAAGGAACAGGAGAAGAGTACAGATATTTCTCCTGCCCGGAGGAAGGGAAGCGATAGCTTTTGAGGGCCCAGAAAGCTTGGGGACCACTACCTCCCCCTTAGAGCTCTTCCGGATGTAGAGGAAAAATAACAGGATGAGGATGAAGGCGTCCACCAGGGATAAGCTTCCCTTCAGGGGGATGATGAAGGAGTACAGGGTGGCCCATATGAGGAAGGATAGCTCCACTCTTTGGGCGCTCTCCATTCTTACCTCCCTTTGTCTGCCCTTAAGCCATCCCAAAAAAACGATGAGCGGCCAACCTATCCCGATTAACAGGCGGTTGGCGCCGGTCATGTTGGCTATAGTATAGGGGGCATACTCAGGATCCTTACCGGCAGACCAGGCAAAGTAGAGGTCGACGGCATATTCAGGAAGGACGGCCACAACGGCCAGGATGGCCAGGGCCAGGGCTTGAGGCATCCTGAGCTCAGCCGTCTCCACCCCCCAGATAAGAAGAAAGGCCGCCCCCACAATAGCTACGCCGTAGATGACCGCCTCTGCCTGGGGGTCAAGATGGATATCTAAGGCACGAAGAAAAAGGGCGGGGATGGTGGCTGAAGCAGCCGCCCCGATTTCAAGCCCGCTTCTCACCGTTTCCCGTGGGTCTTCTTATGCTCCTCCCAGCACCTAACATGCACATACACGCCACACTTAGCGAAATAATATAGCCGGGTGTCGGCCTTCTTCTTACACACCAGACAAAGCATTGCCTCACCCCCTTTCTTTATTTATGGGTTACAATATTAGCAAAGTGGTGTTGTTAATTTGCTCATTCTTTTGAGAGTCTACCATCAGGGATGAGCATAGAGCAAACATGTCCTGTATGGCGTAAGGTATTATGTCAAGTAAAGGTGAGATGAGGCAGAGATTCCAGGAAATCCTGGACCATCCCCGGGAGGTATCCTTCCTATCTCCAGAGGAAATTGAACATCTCATCCTGGAGGCAGGAGAGATAGTCAAAGGGGAGGGAAACCTGCTCAAGGTAGAGGCAGAAAAGATAGTGTTCGTGGGAGATACCCACGGAGACTTTGCCGCCACCTCCAGCATCATCTCTCGATATCTTACCCCCCAAAATAAAGTTGTCTTCTTAGGGGATTATGTTGACCGGGGGCCAAATTCTGAGGAAAACATAAACTACCTCCTTGCTGCTAAGGTTACCTTCCCGCAAAACCTATTTCTGCTGCAGGGAAATCATGAGGGAAGAAGCATCGTTAGCTTTTACCCGGCGGATTTTTGGCAAGGCCTGGACCAGGACCTCTATTCCCTGTACTCGCGCCTTCTTATAGAGCTTCCTTTAGCGGCGGTAACTCCCCAAGGCATAATTGCCCTGCATGGAGTGCCTCCAGACGTTGAAGGAGTGGAGGAGATAAACCGCATCCAAAAAGGAGATGAGCGATGGAGACAGATAACCTGGGGAGACTTCCGGGAAGGCGGGGGGTGGTTCCTGGGAGATGACATGCTCACCGGAAGGCCTCAGTTTGGGGAGGATTATTTCTTGGCCATCATGGGAAAGCTTAAGAAAAGAGTGCTCATTCGCTCCCACCAGCCGGATGCTTTCGGCCCCATGTATGAAGGAAGATGCCTTACCCTATTTACCTCCAGTGCCTATCCGGTCCGTAGAACCATAGCCATATCCTGGGGAGATAGGGAAGTAAATGAAGTTTCAGACCTCGAGATAGTAGAGCTTTAGATGTGAAGCTCCACTATGTCCTGGTCCTTAAGGATATGGTCCTTCCCCACCCTTTGACCATCATACTTTCCTGAACCCCACAGAAGAGCATACTTGAGTTTTTGGGCGAAGTCCTTGTGGATGGAGCCAGCAAAGTCAGTCACCGTCGACCCGTAGCTCAGCACGGCGGGGTCCCTGAACTCAGGTTTCCCTCCCGGAACCTTGGTATACACCCTGATTATGGAGAGGGCTTGATATATTTTGGCTCCAGCCTCCTTAATTCCCCTTCCTGAATGCGCCGAGATGAAGGCCAAAGGAAAGTCCTCCCCACATTTTTTCTGGAGAAGCCCAGAACTTATCTCCGCGCCGGGCAGGTCGCTCTTATTTCCCAGCATTATTTTCTTCTTTTCCACCCTCAACTTTTGGAGCCTTTGCTCCACTTCCTCCAACTGAGAGAGGGGGTCGAGGCTCAGGTCAACTACGATGAGCAGGAGGTCGGGGGAGTGGAGAACGTCGGATAGCCAGGGCTGGTCTCCGGTTACGGGAGGCATATCCACCAGTTGAATCTGGATGTCCTCAAACTTCATCATCCCGGGGAGGGGAGAGATGGTAGTAAAAGGGTAGTCAGAAACTCTGGATGGTACCCCGCACAGGGAGGAGAATACCGAAGATTTTCCTACATTGGGAAGGCCCACCAGCATCGCCTGGCCTGCCCCCTCCTTCCTTACCAGGTAGCGATTAAAAACTCTGGCTCTTTTTTCTTCTTCCTGGGATAGCCTGGCTATCTTCGCCCTGAGACCAGCCCGGAGCTTATCTGTTCCCTTATGCTTGGGCATGATGGCCAGCATCTCCGTAAGGGCCAAAATTTTTTCCGGGCTGGTCTTGACCAGACGGTATCTCTGCTCTGCTTCATGATATTGGGGGGGAAGATTGGCCGGCATAACCTTTTTCAGGATATATCGTTGAGCCTTGAGCCCGCAAGCCTCATCTTAATACACAATCTTGAAGCTGGCAAAGCGGCCAGAGTAGTCTGACCAGGCTACTTCTACTCGCTCCACCTTCGCCCGGGGAGGACCAGTCCTAAGATGAGCGATGAGCTCGGTTAATTTTCCTTTATCTCCCTCTGCTTTTACTTCCACCTCCCCATGGATGGTGTTTCGCACATACCCCGTAAGGCCCAAAGAGATAGCCTTATCCTTTACAAAGGAGCGAAAGTAGACTCCCTGAACTCTTCCCTCAACTTTCGCCTGCAGGAAAGCCAAAAGCATATCTATCCCTCAACTGATATATCGTTTGCCTTAGTATTTCTTTCTCCCCCCAGAAGAGGTGGCTTGGGCAGTGACAATCGCTGGACCCAAACCCGGGGATGGAGGAAAAATGCCTGGACAGGTCGGAGGCTAGAAGACATTCCAGCCGCTTCGGGCCCGGAAATAAAACCACTTCCAGGATAGTGGCTTTCTCCTCAAGATAGTCGATATGCCAGTGGAGCCTCTTTTTCGTCTTTAAATGATGGTTTATTCTTCCCTTTAGACCATTCATGGCTGAGCCTACATAGGCATAGGAGCCCGGGGAGAAGAAGATGGAGCCCAGGCTTCCCACTCCCAGCCTTTCGCCCCGGGGAAGCTCCAGAAGCAGGGCATAGCTACCTTTGATGACCTTTTCCTTTAAGCCAGCCAAGGCAAATCCCCTCCTTTACATCCCTTAAGATATAGGGCTTGATGTCCAAAACGGGTGTCTTCTCAATAGCATCCAACCCCTTTACGTAGAGTAAATTTTCCTTCCTTTCCAAAAGCTCCACTACCGAGAAGCCAATGGGGTTGGGCCTTCGGGGGGAGCGAGTGGCGAATACACCATGGGGGACCGTATCCCAGGGGGTGTTCACCAGGTTTGAGTATCCTTTAGATTGGTGAAACCAATAAAGCACTATGAGATGGGAAAAGCCTTCTACATCCTTGAGCCCGCGATCATATTCTGAGAATATCTCTATCTCCGAAACATCACCCCCCGACCCTTGATAGGGTGCTTCAGAGAGGCATTTATAGGGACTGTGTACCACACCTATGGGGTGGAATTTTGGGCTTTCCTCCATCAAAGCTATTTTACCGCTTGGCCTGGGTAGGCATAAAGCACAGGGGGTCTTCAGCCAAAAAGTCACCGTAGTGGGCGTAGGCCCTTCCCCTACATCCACCACATATTTCCTTGTAGGAACATCCGCCACACTTTCCCTTGAGATTTGCCCTATCTCGTAAAAGCTCAAACAAGGAGGATTTCTCCCATATATCCTTCAGTTTATTCTGTCGCACGTTGCCCGCGCTTATAGGGATAAAGGGACAGGCCCACACATCACCGTTGGGCTTAATGTAGCATAGCCCTTTTCCGGCCACACAACCCTTGAAAAAAGTCTGAGCCAATGTTCTTAAAACACCGCTTCTTTTCGTGAGGTAGGCCCAGTACTGAGGAGCACACACCGGTTCGATGATAGATTTGCTTTTCTTTTGCTTCTGGGCCACCATCTCCACCAGTCCTTGATATTCTCTTATGGATAGCTCCATCTCCCTTTCTCCCCTCCCCACCGGCGTAAGGTGGTACAGGAGGACTATTTGCGCTCCGACCTCTGAGGCAAAATCCAGAAGGTCAGGAATATACTCTGCGTTTTCCTTCATCACCGTAGTATTTATCTGAAGGTTCATTCCCAACTCCTTGGTGTAATGGATAGCTCTCCTGGTCTTCTCGAATGATCCAGGAACACCGGTGATTCCATCATGGATATGCTCATCAACTGCATTGAGCCCAATAGCTATATTGGCCACCTTCATTCGCTTAAATTCCAAGGCCAGGGCCGAATCCAATAATGTCCCGTTGGTGGCGATGGATACCTCGAATCCTAAGTTTCGAGCCTCAAAGGTCAGTTCCAGGATATCCTTTCGTACCAGAGGCTCTCCTCCTCCCAACGCCAGCATGCGAAAGTCAGTTATCTCCGATAATTCCCGGAGAAGTTTTTTGCCCTCTTCCGTGGTAAGCTCGTCAGGATTCACTTTTCCCCCCGAGGCATGGCATTGCCTGCACCTGAGGTTGCAGGCAGAGGTTACCTCCCATACCGGATGGACGGGAAATCCGATGCAACCCATTCCGGTGGCTCCGGCAGCGGTGGGAATGGTTCTCCGGATCTGAGTGAGCCAATAAGGAAGCTTTCTCCAGCGGGTAACCAGGCCAAAGTAGAGGGCTGAAGCTGCCTGTCGGGCCAGAAGGGTGGGTGGGTTATAGAACGGCTTTACCTTGTGATTTGAAAACATAAGCCGAGGTGATTATCCCTCCTATCTCCATACCAAAGACAACTGCATAAGCGGCGATCATTCCCCAAAGCTCGCCGGTGCTTAGAAAAGTCCAACCTGCCCACATGAAGGAAACAGTGTAGATGATGGTGATGAGATGATCGATCAGCATTGTTCGGAGAGAGAGTCCCTCCAACATCTGGTTGTCCCTCAGGGCATTTCTTTTCCTCAAACCTAAGATGTTCCACAGGATGAGGGGGATGAGAGGAAGAGAGAGATAGCAGCTTTGCTCGGGCACATCAAAGAAGGTAATGACAATGATAGTAGCATAACACAGGAGAAGAAAAAAGGCATATAACCTGGCTGCCCCTTCTCTCCCCAACCTGACCACCAGGGTCTTCTTTCCAGAGGCTCTGTCGGAGAGTTCATCAGGGAGTTCGTTGGCTAGGATAACCAGGAAAATGCTTATCCCTCCGGGGATGGAGGCCAGTAGAGCCACCGTATCAAAGTGGCCCACCTGGAGGTAATACCCGGTTATGGTGGCTAGAAAGCCACAGGTAAAAAGAATGGTCACCTCTCCCACTCCTTTATAGGAAAGTTGAACCGGCTTGGCAGTGTAGAAAAAGCCTAAGGCAAGGCCGGCTATTCCCAAAAGTAAAGTGAAGGGACCAGTGTGGAAGTAAAACTGAAGGAGAAGGCCGATTATGCCACAGGTAGCGGCCAGAATAAAGGCAGTGATAATTGCCCGGGGTGGGGATACCAGGCCCAGGGGAAAGATGCGTGAGCCGCCGGAAAGCTTATGAAAGGTGCGGTTTAGGGTATCAGTTTCGAGGTCAAAGTACTCATTTATGAGAAAGGTAACCTCCATGATGCAGAATACTGCCAGTGCAGATAGAACAAGGACCACTCCATCGATGGAATATCCCTGAGATAAGGCAATGACTGCCCCCAGAAGGAAGGGAAGAACACCCCGGGCAGTAGGCCCGAAACGAAGCAGGGTCACCCAAGAAGCTAGTCTAGGGGTTGCCTGCCTCATACTTTGGCCGCTTTTTTCCTTAAGCTCTCAAATTGTCGCAATATATCCTTTCCCTCCGGTGAGAGGTCCGTCGGAATTGCCACCCTCAAGATAACATACTCATCTCCACACCCACCTCTCCCAAGGTGAGGTATGCCCTCACCATAAATAGTTAGAGCCGCTCCGGTTTGAGCCCCCTCGGGTACTTGAACCTTGAGCTTTCCTCGAAGGCCCTCCACCTCTATCTCCCCTCCCAGGGCAGCGCAAATCATATCCACCTCCTTCTGGAGGTAGATGTCATCCCCTCTTCTTTCAAAAAGAGGATGTTCCCGAACCTTAAGAACTACATATAGATCCCCTCCGTTCTCCCCCTCTCCTTTAAACCTTATGGTATAACCGCTGTCGGCACCAGGAGGAATGTGAACCGAGAGGGACCTTTGTACCTCTATCTTCCCCCTTCCCTGACATTTATCACATGCGTCAATGATCACCTCCCCCCTTCCCTGGCAGGAAGGGCAGGGGATCACCTGCTGGAATATGCTCCACCCCAACCTCTGCTTCCTCACTATCTGGCCTGTACCATGGCATCTATCACACCTTCCTATCCCCCCCTTTTTAGCCCCCTTACCATGACACACCGGGCACTCCTCTTCCCGGGTCATGTCTATTTTCTTCTCCGCTCCTTCAGCCACTTCAGTGAGGTCTACGGTAAGTTCAAACTTTAAGTCCACACGGTTTGACCTTGTTTTTGTCCTTCTGCCCCCAAACAGGCTATCCAACAAGCCAAAGCCAAGGTCCCCCAGGCCAAACTCCCGAAACAGGTCTTGGAAGTCAACCCCGCCGAAGATATCCTCCATGGTATACCCCTCAAGACCAGCATGACCATACAGGTCATACCGCCTCCTCTTCTCCCTATCGCTCAAGACAGCATAGGCTTCGTTTATATCCTTCATCTCGCGCGATGCATTGATATCGGGGTTTCTATCCGGATGATATTTTAGAGCCAAATTTCGGTAGGCTCTCTTTATTTGAGCATCATCAGCATCGCGGGGAATACTCAGGACTTCATAGTAATCTCTGTAATCTTTTTCCATAGCTCTTCCTCTTGGATAGTTTATACCAGGGATGAAAGCTCACGATGCTTGAGGAATGTAGCTTGTTATCCCCTGAGATGTTCAACAGCATATCTATCATCTTAAGGTAATCCCCTATTCTGGTGGGCATGAGGAAGTGCTCCAGTACATACACCATCCCTCTTTTGCCCATCTCCGAAGCAAATCCAGGATTTCCCAGAAGATAGATGAGCTTTTCAGCCATATCTGAAGTACTCTCAACACAGAATCCGGTTTCCTCATCCCTCAGTTGAAGGAGAATCCCCCCTACCGAGGAAGCAATCACCGGCTTACCCTTGAACATAGCTTCGGTGACGGTTAGGCCGAACCCCTCCTTTAGAGAAGGTTGAAAGATAACCCTGGAGGCTCTCTGAATAGCGTTTATTTCCCGAGCGTTCACCTTCCAAGGCAGGGACGATAGGTCTAACACGTGAATATATTCCTCACCCTTTGTCATTTCCTGAACAAGACTTAAGGTTTTCTGTCCCTCGGGATCGTCGGAGGCACTATTTCCGGCTATTATTAACTGGCAGTCGCATCCCTTACTGCGCGCCTTCCTGAAGGCATGGATGGTCCGACCGATACCCTTCCAAGGGTCAAATCTACCTATCTGTGATACGATGGGTATGTTTTTATCTATACCGTACTTATCAAGGACTTCATCTATTTCCGAAGATAAAAGCTCCCGGTTCTTTTCTGACAGTGGGTCAATAAAAGGGGGAATGATGAATATGGGCAAAGGACAGCAGGCCACAATATAATAGGCAGCAGAGAAGATAGCTGCATCATAGTTCCTGGACCAAAAGTTGATAAAATCCCATAGATCCGGTTTCTCCTTCAGTGAATCCTCATCTATATCGATATGGCATCTCCACAACCATTTCTGCTTTTGGGAGCGAAGGTAGCTGGCCAATCCCAAAGGCTGAGGATCATGGACTATCACTACATCTGCTCTGGCATCTGCCAGACTCTCGGCGCTATCCCGAACATGAGAAAAGTATATCTCCTTCATCTCCGGAGTAAGACGCCCTCCCTTTCCTTGAAGAAGGTTATGGATCTCCTTGGTGACCTCGAAGAATTCCTTTGTCCCCCGCATAACTCTCCACTCATCCTTTATACCCAACTGATTCAGGAAAGGAATAGACGAGGAAAGCATCTCTGCCACTCCACCCCCATAGGAAGTAGAATTGAGTTCCAGCATTCTTAACCCTGTAAGCCTGCGAGCCAGATCCTGAAGCTCTTCTATCCGGTATTCGCTGACAAAAGGTATATACTCTGAAATTGGAGGTACGTTGAAGGGGCGGATACCTTCATCCTCACTGTATACTAGCCCTTCAACCGGAGAGGTTATCATGCTTCTTTCCTTTCATCACTATTCTTAAGTCTATCATATTATGAACATAGCTGCGGATTTCGGTGAAATCGGCCACCGGGTTCGCTCCAAACCGGCCACCTTCTCGGTCAAATCGGCCACCCCTGGTAGGGGTGAGTGGAGCAGTGCCGAGCTTTAAGTCAGTTTAGCTCAAGTTATTGTCATCTGCAAGTTTCCCTCCTTTCGCATTATTCTGATTTTTCACCATGACTGGTAGTAGATTCGCCATGGTTCTTGCGCATGGAATCGCCTCTAAGTTCTATTTTGTAGGCGTTATAGAACAGGCGGTCACATATGGCGTCGGTCAGGGTGGGGTCACCGATATTGGGATGCCAGTCACTGATGGGGCACTGGCTGGTAATGGCAGTGGTGCCCGACTGGTAGCGGTCTTCCACGATCTCCAGCAGGTCCCGCCGCTCCTATTCGTAGTTTAAGTATACTAATTATGGAGATTTCGGCAAGATACTACAATTGTGACGCTACCTATGCATGTAGGGAGCACTTCCCCTCTAACCGGCCACCTCTATTGACTCTTAGCCCATCTTTACCATTGCCACAAATAAAATCTCCGTTTATTGAGTCGAGCCTTCCCAGGTCAAGCAAGAGCCTTTGCCAGGGTCCCAGGGAAGTCCTAACTGATTCCTATAGAGCGGTGGTAGACAAAGACCTTCTCATATCCGGGGTTCTTCTTTCTAACCTCGCGTATAAACATGGGATAGTATAACTGATTCAGGTTGAATGTAAGATCCTGATATCTATATGGGTCACTACAATGAAGCCTTGCCTCTTGGCTCCACATAGAATTATCCCGTTCTAAAGCTGATAACCCCTATCTTTGCCTTCCTTGATGAGAAATTTAGTAAAGATGGGTTACCAGAGGGAAGAGATGGGGATAAAATAGCAAGGCATAGATTTAGCACTGGACCTCTCCTATCGGCGAAGCTCAAGACAGCTTGAAAATCTGGGCAACGCCAAAATGTCTCGGAGCAGGCTTAATAGCTGGGTGAGAGGAAGTGAGATAGAACTCGATATCAGCCTAGAGGATTGGCCTAAGTTTATATATACCGACGGGACAGGCTACCGCCGCCAGGATAGTACCCAAGGGGAGGTCTGGCTGGTGCTCGTAAAAAGCTTTTCAGGCAAAGTCGATGTGGTGAAGGTATATGTAGACCGCAGTAGGGGGGTAGGCAGAGAGATCAAATCCCGGATTGGAGAGGAGCGCCTTAGGGGCTGCGTTCTCCTCTCTGGTGGTGAACCAGAGATAGAAGATAACCTTCTAGTAGAGGGGATGGAGCATCAGCGCTGCCAATGGCATAGTTGGAAGGATCTGGGATGCATGCTCTGGGCGGAAGAGATGAGCAAAGAGGAAAAGGGTGTCATTACCCAAGAGCTAAATAAGCTCACCATTGCTCTTCCCTTTGAGGAGAAGGCAGCAGATGAGAGGGATAAAGACGGCATTAAGAAGAGGCTGAGAGAAGTAAAAGCTTTCCTGGAAGAAATGGTAGCCTTTCTCAAGTCTAAAGGCTATCTTAAAGCATCAGGTTATCTGGAGCGAGCTGGGAAAAAGCTCTTCACCTATGTAGAACTATGGCTAGAGAAGAGCATTCAGGTAGGGAAAGCTATAAGCATCATGAGGCGCACCATGCGCGAGATAGCCAGGTAGCCAGAAGGACAAAGCACATTAGTACCAGTTTAGGAAATCTTGGGCTGCTGGCTACCCTTAAGTTTCTCCTCAAACGATACTCCGATAAACGACACTGCCAGAGATACTGGAATCGATACTATAACCCACAATCCTGTCTGGTGACTCTTATCACATCACAGACCGTAAAATCATAACACTACCAACAATCTTCATTTAAATTTTGGCTGTCTTTTTTGAAGTCTTGCCGTGAATCCCTCCACCAAATCTTCAGCGTGGCTGAATAGAATGCTTTGGCATATACCTTCCATCTCTAGTGAAGTGTTCTTATCCATATCCGCCCCTAAATCGATCATTTTTTTTGCTAACCCTACTGCTCTAGAAGAGCAGTTATCGATCATATAATGGGCAAGATTCTTTGTAGTCTCCATGAGTTCATCTTGCGGTACGACCCTATTCACCAGATTAATTCTCTCTGCCTCATAGGCTGTTATCATCCTGCCAGTCATTATCAATTCTTTAGCCTTCACTATCCCAAGTAACCTCGTCAGGCGGGTTGTCCCGCCCATATCTGGAATAAGGCCTAATTGAACCTCCGGAATTCCGAGAAGCGCATTGTCAGCTGCTATTCTAAAATCCGCGGTTAAAGCAAGTTCCAATCCCATTCCTCCAGCATACCCATTGATTGCACAAATCACAGGTTTCTCCAGACACTCAATTTTATTGAGATTGTAGTGCACATTCGTGAGGTACTCTCTGAGCCAGCTGAACCCATTCTCTCTAAACTCTCCGGGTTTCTCCATCATCAAATTTGGATAAGAAACTAAATCAATCCCTGCTGAGAAAACCTTTCCTTTCCCCGTCAAAATAACCGCCTTCACTTTGTAGTCTTCAGCGGCAATAGAAAAAGCCTGTGGAAGTGCATTCATAATCTCTGCATTTAAGGCGTTCCTCTTATCAGGACGGTTCAGAAATATGCTTGCGACCCCTTCTTCTGTCTCGGTGAATACAACTTCCTCTACCATCAGTATCTGCAAAAAGTTGCCGACTCTCTACGTCATTGGAAAAAGTTTCATATGCGTGCATCCCCTGCGGGTAGTTTTAACATTTAGTTGTCCCCTTATCAACCATACGAATTGCCTCATAATTATTGTTACCGAAAGTAGTATCATTGCCTCATAAAATATGTTACCCAAAGGAGGAACATGACAAGAGGCAGCATATGAGAGTACACCGAGGCAGTACGAGGGCGCTATCTTCGAGCATCGAAGAAGGAGAAGAGAAGGATCTTGGATGAATTCACTCAGGTCACAGGTTATCACCGTAAGGCAGTAATCCGTCTGCTGCATCGAGAAAGTAAGCCCAGAGTAACTGAGAGGCGTGGTCATCCTCGGCAATATGGCGCTGCTATGGTCGATACGTTGAGGATGGCTTGGGAGGCTACTGATTATCTGTGTTCCAAGTACTTATGTCCATTTCTACCCAAGCTGGTCGAGGTTCTAAGGAGAAGTGGCGAGAAGACCATCACAGCCGAGGTTGAAGCTGAGTTGTGCCGAGTGAGAGCCCATCCACAGCTGATCGATTGCTGCGTCCCTACCGGCAGCTTGGGGGACGTCACCCCTTTACTACCACCAAGCCAGGAAGTTTGCTTAAAGGCTCTATTCCC
>DFBE01000051.1 GCA_002367275.1 Dehalococcoidia bacterium UBA3088
GGGATTCGAACCCACGACCCGCTGCTTAGAAGGCAGCCGCTCTATCCTGCTGAGCTACAGGGACAGCCTTTCCTTAAATAATTCTACTATTCTGTCGGTTATTTCTACAGCCACTTCCCATTTTGAAAGTAGAGGGAGCTTTTCTATCTTACCTCCTTTGTGGATGAGGGTTACCTGGTTGGTATCTGAGCCAAAGCCACTGTCGGGGCGAGATATGTCGTTGGCCACGATAAGGTCAAGTTCCTTCCAGGCGAGCTTTTTAGCTGCATTCTGTACCACATCCTCGCTTTCGGCAGCAAAGCCCACCTTTATAACATCTCCCTTTATCTCATTTAAGATGTCGGGGTTGGGAACAAGGGAAATGGTGGAGGGAAAATCCCCTCTTTTAACCTTTCTAGAAGAAGGCGACTCAGGGCGAAAATCAACCACTGCTGCTGTCATAACGATTGCCCGAGCAGAGGGTATCTCCTCGAGCACTCTATCCCTCATCTCCAGAGCTTCCCTCACTTCTATCTTTTCCACCCCAAAGGGAGTGAGTAGGGTGGTGGGGCCGGCGATGAGCATTACCCTGGCCCCTCTGTCCCTTAGGGCCTCTGTCAAAGCATAGCCCATCCTTCCCGATGACCTATTGCCTATATGGCGAACAGCATCTATGGGCTCCTGAGTTCCCCCTGCCGTGACCACGATATGCCTTCCCTGCAATTCCCCTCCCCGGCCTAAAATCATACGTACTGCCCCCAGGATCCTTTCGGTATCGGCGATATGTCCCCTTCCCACCTCACCACAGGGAAGGGCAGCATAATCTGGCTCCACGATGGTAAACCCTCTCTTCCTGAGTTGAGTGAGGTTTTCCTGAGTTATGACATTTTCATACATCACAGTGTTCATGGCCGGAGCCAGGATGACCGGTGCCATGGTGGCCAGGACGGTAGCAGAGACGATGTCATCGCATATACCACAGGCTAGCTTGGCGATCAAGTTGGCGGTACAAGGGGATATGAGTATGACATCGGCACCCCGGGCTAAGCTTATATGGTCGGCGCCCAATCCTTGTACGGGAACAAACATGTCCGTAGCTACGGGATGGTGAGTTAGGTCATGAAAGGTCAGGGGGGCAATGAACTTCGTAGCCTCCCTGGTCATGGCCACCTGTACGTCTAACCCCAGCTTGGTAAGCCCACTGGCTATATCCGCGGCCCGATAGGCAGCGATGCTTCCGCTTACCCCCAATGTCACCTTTTTCATCGGTTCAGGTCGTAAATGAGTCTAAGTCCAATCAGGGTAAGGTTGGGGTTCACCTCGTGTATTCCTTTTGTCCTGGGGGCAATAAGGGGGGCAAATCCCCCCGTAGCCACCACCCTGGTCTCCTCACCTATCTCCCTGGCAAGGAGGTCTATCATTCCCTCTACTAAGCTTACGTAGCCAAAAATGAGGCCTGATTGTAAAGCAGACGTCGTATTTTTGCCTATGGCCTTCGGCGGGGAGATGAACTCTACCCGAGGGAGCCTGGCTGTGTGCAGGAAGAGGGCTTCAGCGGAGATGCCCACCCCCGGGACGATGGCCCCTCCCAGATAATCGCCACCCCTGGATATAACATCAAAGGTAGTGGCTGTTCCCAGGTCAATGATGATGGCGGGCCCGCCGTACAGGTGGTGGGCGGCAGCCGCCCCTACCACCCTATCTGGCCCTACTTCACGAGGATTGTCCATCAAGATGCGTACCCCTGTTTTTGTCCCTGCATCCACTATTAGAGGGTCATTTTGGAAGTAATTTTGACACATCTCTTCAAAGACGCCCACCAGTGGGGGGGTAACGCTGCATATAGCTACCCCATCAATGTCCTGGGTTTTGATGCCCCGATGAGAAAATAGGGTCAGGAGGGTGGCGGCATATTCATCGGCCAGTTCATGAATCCTGGTGTCCAGATGAAGAACGAGAATGATGTTTTCCTCCTGAAAGACCCCCAGATTTATGGTGGTGTTGCCGATGTCAACGGTGAGTAACATTCTTTAACTCCTTAAGCACCAGGGGTAGGCAAGGTAAAAGGTCGCTGGCTATCATCCCCATATTTCCTTCCCTTTCCCTTACCTTCTCTGAAGCTCCCCCATGGGCATATACTCCCAGGCAAGAGGCGTAAAATGGGGATAGATTCTGGGCCAGAAGGCCACCTATTGCTCCACTTAGCACATCCCCTGTTCCGGCAGAGGAAAGCCCGGGGTTGGCCAGGTTAAGCACATAAGTTTTTCCCTGAGGTTCACTCACTACAGTGTAGGCTCCCTTGAGGACCACCGTCTTTCCCCAGTGTGCGGCAAATTCCCTGGCCACCTCAAGACGGTGGGACTGAATATCTGAGACTTCCTTTCGGCAAAGCCTCCCCATCTCCCCGGGATGAGGGGTGAGAATGGCATTCGCCGTCAGCTTCTCCCACCAGCATTCCGTTTGGGAGAGGATGTTCAATCCGTCGGCGTCAACCACCAACGGTAGGCCGGAAGGGAGGGAGAATAAAAGTTGCGTCACAAAATTTCTTACCTCTCCCTCTTTTCCCAGCCCCGGCCCCAGGATGAGGACGTCAAAGCGAGGCAAATTTTCCAGGATGGTATCCACTGCTTGGGGGGAGATAACCCCCGGTTCTAGCTCAGAAAGGGGAAGGTAGGTTACTTCAGTCAGCTTTGAGGCCAGGATGGACTTTATGGTTTGGGGGCAGGCCAGGGTCACCATTCCTGCCCCTACCCGGAGGGCTGCTTCACAGCACAAATAGGCAGCGCCAATGTAATTTGACGATCCTGAGACCGTAAGCACCCTTCCGAAGGTTCCCTTGTTGGCGGCATAGGGTCGGCGGGGGAGAAATTTCCTGACCCACTTTGAAGTTATGATCTCAGTATCCAGATGGGAGATTAGATAAGAGGGAATCCCTATATCGGCGACCACTATTCTGCCTGCTCTCTCCGCCCCGGGGGAAAGGAATAACCCTACCTTGGGAAACCCCAGAGTAACCGTGAGGTCAGCATAGGGACAGGCATCGTCCACTCTCCCGGTATCAGCATCCAATCCTGAAGGGAGATCCAGGGCCAGGATGTAAACTGAAGGCCGTTCTTCCTTGGCTTTGCCGACTTCTTGTATAACCTCCCGCAGCTTACCTTCTAAGGGTCGGGCCTTTCCTGTGCCCAGCACAGCGTCGACAACCACAGCGGAGGAGAAAAGGAGCCACCGAAGGCCGGAAAGCTCCTCATCCCTCATCATCTCTAAGAAAGGGATTCCTCTGTCCTGGCATAGCTTGAAGTTTATATCTTTCCTCTCAGAAATAAGATAAAGGTAGATTTTTCCCCCCTCATCAGCAAGGTAACGGGCACAGACCAGCCCATCCCCACCATTATTCCCCGGACCTATGAGCACCAGGATGTGGCGTCCTTTAACCTGTGATAGAAGCTTTTTTACCTCCTGGGCTACGCCAAGTCCGGCCCTTTCCATAAGGGTGCTCGCGGGCAGTCCTTCCTCCTCTGCCCTTTTCTCTATCTCTCTCATCTGGGGAACAGTGACGACCTTCAATTCTCTCCTACCACTATGGCCACGGCATAGTCCCTGGAATGGGAGAGGCTCACTTCAACCCTTCTCAGATTCATTCTTCTTGCTCTCTCTCTTGCCTTCCCCCAAAAGAGAATATGGGGAGCTTCGCCTTCCCTTCGAATCTCTACTTCTCTAAAGGTTATCCCTCCACCCAGGGCCTTCATGGCTGCTTCTTTAGCCGCAAACCGTGCACCCAGAGAGGCAACGCTACCCTTTACTTCTTCCACTTCCCTTTCGGTATATACTCGCCTCAGAAATTTTTCTCCAAAGCGGTTCAGCGCCCTACGGATACGTTCTATCTCTATTATATCTATACCTACTACCAAATCACTTACATTATACGTTACTGTATCATTTTTGTCGGTGAACCTTGAAAGGTCTTGGGTCATTGCGAGCCCTTCGCCTTCTGTCAGCTCAGGATAAACTCTTGCTCCGCAATCTCATTATTATTTTCCCTCTCCCTCTGGGAGAGGGTCAGGGTGAGGGAGATTCCCTCCCTGCCGAGATTGCTTCGGGGCTTTGCCCCTCGCAATGACATGATGGGGCGCCTATCCACCGACCAAATTGTTACAGACTTACATTATACCAAGTAAACTTGGTTGTACCCTCCTTAGATGTTAAAATTAGGGTAGAGGTCTGGATTTAAGGAGGGGAAATGCAAGTGCGGGATATTATGACCACTAATGTCGTCACCATATCTAGCCATACTCTCATAATGGAGGCCCGAAGGACCATGGAATTCCATGGTGTTGAACGTCTGCCGGTGGTCGATAGGGGGAAGTTGACGGGCATTGTGACCAAAGATACTATGCAGAAGGCTACTCCCTCTGAAGCTACTTCCCTGAGCGTGTGGGAGATGAATTATCTTCTGGCTAAGATGACGGTAGAGGAGCTTATGAAGAAGGAGGTGGTGACGATCTTTCCTGATGCCACTGTGGAGGAAGCGGTAGCTACAGCACAGGCCAACCGGGTTGGTGCTCTACCTGTGATGGAAAACAATGTGTTGGTGGGTATAGTGACCACTAATGACTTCTTCTACAAGGTTCTGAATCCTATATTAGGCATAGGTCAGTCAGGGAGCCGCATCATTGTCTGTGAGGCAGGGCAAGCAGATGGCATATGTAAGGTGATGGATTGTATCGCCCAACACAAGGTAGGGATAAAGGCAGTAGGCACCTTCCTGTCATCAGAAACCTTCAACAATGATCTCGTCGTCCACCTGGATACCGAGGACCCCACGGACATTTTAAATGAGCTTAAACATCAAGGTTTCCAGGCAGAGAAAAGACAGTCTCTGAAGAAACACTAAGTAGAATAATTTTTACGCCGGTGCTCAAATGCCGGGCCGGGGGCATTTTACCCTCTGGAGGTTGATGAAATCTTGTATTCTGGATTCAGGAAACCCTAACCGACATAGAACAAGCCTAACCAGTTCTATGCTGGCTTCAAGCTCGGGCTGGATCAGCTCGGAAGCTCCCCTATCCCGCAAAAAACCAAGCTCGAAATCACTATGAACACGGGCTACGACATCTAGCTCGGGATTAATACGTAGGGCATGGTCAAGAGCAAGCCTGGTTGCCATGGGGTCGGGCATGGTGATTAGCAAAAGGGCAGCACCTTTGAGCCCTGCCCTGGAAAGCACTTCCAGGTTGCCTGCATCTCCGTAAACACAGGGAATTCCTTTACTACGAAGATCGGAGATAATTGCCGGGTCAAGATCGATCACCAGGTAAGATATGTTTAACTCCTTCAGCATCCGGGCTACATTGCCACCCACACGCCCGTGACCACAAATGATCACATGATGGGAAATCTTTGCCATCTCACCGGGAGATGGTAGCGCATCAACCGCCATGAGTGACCTTAGTCTTCCTGACTGGATTAGCCTGGGGCTGAGATTGCTCACCAGGCTGTAGATAAAGGGAGTAAGGACAATAGAGATCATAGCGCTAGTCAAGATCACCGAATATAAATACTCTGAAATGATGCCTGTGCCTAATCCTAACTCCGCCAATACGAAACTGAATTCTCCTATTTGCACCATTCCCGCTCCCACCAGGGGTATTGTTTTACCCGTATAGCCAAATAGCCTGGCCGTAACCGAGCAAATGAGAAA
This sequence comes from Dehalococcoidia bacterium UBA3088, assembly GCA_002367275.1. Lineage (GTDB taxonomy): Bacteria > Chloroflexota > Dehalococcoidia > UBA2247 > UBA3088 > UBA3088. The sequence continues at coordinate 5,681 of DFBE01000051.1, forward strand.
CTTACCCAAAACAATGGTCAAAATTATCACCATAACGGTGATGATATTTCCTGTCATGAAAGACAGGTCGATGAGCATACCCACTGACACAAAGAAAAGCGCCGAAAAGATATCACGCACGGGGATCATATCCCCCAGCACTTGATGAGCAAAGTCAGATTCACTGATGAGAAGCCCGACAGCAAAAGCCCCCAAAGCTGCCGACAAGCCAAAATAGTAGGCTCCAAAGGCACCTCCAAAGCAAAGGGCAGCGCTGGAAATGATGAACAATTCCCTGGAACCCCGGCTTGCCACCCTGGTTATGAATCGAGGTACTAACCGTGCTCCCAAGAACAAGATCAAGGCAATGAATAGCCCGGCTTTAAGAGCTGCTATTCCCAGTATGAGGGATAGACTCTCACCTGATTCCCCCAGTGCTGGTAGTATAAACATCGCGAAGGCAGCACCAATATCCTGCATCAAGAGGATTCCCACCATTACCCTGCCGTGTACTGATTCCAGCTCCCCTCGACTGGTAAGCATTCCGATCACTACCATGGTGCTGCTCAAGGCAATCAGAAAGCCAAAGATTACTGCCTCCTGGAGTGACCATCCCAAAAGGGTGGCAACACCCATCCCCAGGGCTGTGGTAACTAGAAGTTGAAATATACCCCCCCCAATAGCTACCTTCTTTATCCGCATTATTTCCCGTAGCGAGAACTTTACCCCCAGGGTAAACAAAAGCAGTACCACCCCAATGGTGGCTAGAACCCTGATTTCATCCGACTCCTGAATTAGGCCTAAACTGTGGGGACCAATAATGACACCGGCTAAAAGATAGCCGATAATAGTAGACTGCTTAAAGAAGCGAGCAGTCAGCCCTCCTGCCAATGCTGCCCCCAGAGCAATGGCTATATTCAGTATGAGGTCAATTTCATCCAGCATCCCCAACTACTCCTATCCTTGGTGAAATAGTTTGTAACATATCAAAGGCCATATAACTGATGACGAATCTGGGGGTGAACCACTAACACTCTAAACCGTCGTCGCCTTAGTTTCAACTGCCTTTCCTCGTGGGGTAAAAAGGGTCACATGAAGATACCCGGGACGAACTACTTTAATGGGGATGGGTTATGCCAAGAGCTTATATGGAAAGGTTTCTGATAGGTAAATAACATTACATGGGTTTATGCGGATAGCTATAATTCACAGCTTGTCCTTTTTATTTAACAGATGTAAAATCAAGAATAACTTGGCTAAACCCCGGGCGTTATTCGCCGATGAATCTAGGGGGATGGCCGTAAAGGAGGGTAGTGCGTAAACCTACGAGGCGACTCTAAATTACCCCTGTTTGAGCTTAGAGGTGTAGTTAAAAATCTTGAGGAATAAAAGGGGGTTAGTAAATGGGGGATGAACAGGCTAAGACTATAGAAGCGCTTCAAATGGCTATTCAGATGGAAATTGAGGGTCAGGAATACTACCAGAGGGCTAGCCAGGAGAGTAACAATCAAGCAGGCAAGGAGCTTTTCCGGGAGCTAGCTATTGAGGAAGATAAACATCAGCAAAGGTTTGAGGAAATATACGAGTCTATCAGGAGTAAAAAAGCCTGGCCTGACATTGATATTCAATCTAATAGCGATGAGAGGCTAAGCACTCTTTTTGCTGGAGCCATGGAGGCAGTTGCTCCCAATGTAAAGGCTGCTTCTGGTGAGATTGATACCGTAAGCCAAGCTATGGATATGGAAAATAAAACTTATGATTTCTATAAGGGCCAGGCCGAAAGAGCCATCGGTGATATTGAGGGGAATTTTTATGAGGCTCTGGCTGCTGAAGAAAGAGGTCATTATTTGGCTCTAGTTGACTACCGGGAGTACCTTCTTGATCCAGCAGGTTGGTTTGTCAACAAAGAACGCCCTTCCCTGGATGGAGGCTAAGTAGATGGTGGAAGTAGGAGAGGAAATGTTAGAGATTGATCAGCTAACTGTGAAGGTAGATGATAAAGAAATTTTGCATGATGTGAGCTTAAATATTAAAACTGGTGAGACCCATATTCTGTTCGGCCCCAATGGTAGCGGGAAAACTACGTTGCTTATGGCCATAATGGGCCTGTCCAGATATCAGATAACTAAGGGTAACATTAGGTTTAAAGGTGAAGACATAACAAAATTATCTCCCGACGAAAGAGCGCGTTTGGGAATCGGTATGTCTCTCCAAAGGCCACCGGTTATTCGGGGGGTGAAAACTCGCGACGTAGTTACCGCTTGTCTTAGGGGGGTGGATAGAGGAGGGAAAGATATAGATAGGCTAGCCCAAGAAGCTAACCTAACTGAGCTTATGGATAGGGAGGTAAATTACGGATTTTCCGGAGGGGAGATAAAACGATCTGAGCTTCTGCAATTGCTG
>DFBE01000023.1 GCA_002367275.1 Dehalococcoidia bacterium UBA3088
CTTGACATTTCACCGCAGGACTCACTAAACAAATATTGCATTAGATTACTGCCTCTTTCGAGGATTGTCAACCCAAGGGGCAACCTCCAAAATTTTCCTTTGGTTGACAATTCTTTGGGTAAAGATTATAAAGTTGAGGAACTACATGTTTAAGATTTTGTATACTTAAAATTCGGAAGGGAGGAGCATGGATTTTGAACTGAATGAAGAGCAGAAGATGTTTCAAACTATGGTACGCGATTTTGTGACCAAGGAAGTCGCGCCTTTGGCTTCGGAGTGGGATGAGACGGAGAAGTTTCCGTATGATACGGTTAAAGCAATGGGTAAGGCAGGAATGTTCGGCGCTGGCTTGTCTGAGAATGTTGGAGGGAATGGAGATATAATAAGCAACACTATAGCTGCTGAGGAAGTCTCTTATGGTTCGGCTGGTTTAGGTGTGATATATTTGGTTTCCACTGGTTTAGCTATATACCCAATTTCGCTGTGGGGTAACGAGGAACAGAAACAAAAATATCTCACGCGCTCAGTTAATGGGACAATATCTGCCTTTGGCTTGACCGAGACAATGGCTGGCAGTGACGTAGCCGCCATGCAAACAAAATATACCCGGGATGGCGATTACTACATACTCAATGGTAGCAAGATATTTATAACTAATGGAAGTGAAGCTGAATTCTATACTACTTTCGCCACCAAGGATCTCTCACTAGGGTACCGGGGCATCAGCGGCTTTATTCTGGATAAAGATGCCCCCGGTTTCTCCATAGGCAAGGTAGAAAAGAAAATGGGTATGCATCCTAGCTCGACATCAGAATTGATCTTTGACAACTGCAAAGTACCTGCTGAAAATTTATTGGGTGAAGAAGGAAGGGGATTCAGGATAGCCCTGGAGGCCATAGACGAAAGCCGAGTCGCCATAGCTGCTCAGGCGTTAGGTACTGCCCGGGCTGCTTTTGATGCTGCAGTTGATTATGCTAAGGAAAGGAAACAGTATGGCACAGAGATCGCTCGTTTGCAGGCGATCCAATGGATGCTCGCCGACATGGCAGTAGACATTGAGACCTCCAAACTGCTAATCTATGAGGCCTCCTGGCTCACACATAAAACAGGGAAATCCCCTCTTAAGGAAGCAGCCATGGCAAAAGTCTACGCCAGCGAAGCAGCTCACAGGGTTTGTCACAAGGCAGTTCAGATTTTTGGCGGCTACGGCTACACCAAGGATTTTGCCGTAGAGAGGTACTACCGTGACCAAAGGCTATTGGAAATTTACGAAGGAACCTCGGAGATGCAAAGATGGACTATCGCCCGTCAGGTAACCGGTATGAAGTAAAATCCATATTTATAGAGGAAACCTCAGAGATACAGCGGGATACCGTTGTGCGCAGCCTCCTCCAAGGATAATTCATCCGGCATCCCCAGGACGCCGAAGCTGAAGTTTCGGAGGTATTTTTGAGCTACCCTCAGAACATCCGACTTAAGCTATACATCTCACAGTAAGTGGTGTAGTCCAGGAAACTCTGGGCACGGATTTTCTCATCCAGACGATGACTCAGGACATCACAGGCCAAAAGCATGGGGTAGTAGTCCCCATGGCGGAGGAGACCATTTCCCCCGGGGTAGCTTTCCCCATGAACCCTCAACCTTTCCCTCTATATCAGAAGGGGTCACATTTCCCACGACGACCATCAGGAGCTTAGAGGTGGCGAGGTTTTCCTTCTGATAAAAGGCTAAGTCGGAGGCAGATACATGAGTTAAAGATGATTCCGTCCCCCACGGCTTCAGAAGGTAAGGATGGCCCTCGAAGAACAACTCCCCAGCGATGTCACGGACATGGAGACCAGGGAGATCTCTTTCTTGTCTTGCTCTTCGTATCAGATCCTTCCTTCCTTACTATTTCTACTTCTCTTTCATTCAGGGTGGGGTGGAGCAGTTGGAGTGAACCCCCTGAGACTGGGCACTTCGGGTTATAAGCTAACTGATGAGCCCCAATCTCCCCTTTTATTCAGAAGGTACACAATCAAAAACATCTCCATTCAGCCTTGGGATATTGCCCCCCAAATGAACTCGAGGAGGTGATTACAAGGCAGAGTGATATGCTGACCTGCCAGATAGCTCTAACCTAATGTGTGCAAACAGGGGGGTGCAGTCCACTGCAGTCCGTGTTCTTTCTAGCCAGAGAGGTTAACGTTCCATTATCATTCCATTTTAAAGTATTATCCTGTTAGATGTTTTTGTTTAGCGAATTGGTTGGTATTCAGTTAGAATTTCCTGCACTACACTGTCATAGAGGCTAGTATCAAAGAGGTCTTCCTGAGTAAGGAGCCCATCTGTGAACCCCAGGCCATAGAGTACTTTAGCATACTCCAGGGTGCAATCTAAGCCAATGTAGGGGTCATAGACCCAGTGTCCATCCCATAGTTCAAAGGATAGCTTCACCTTATCAACATCCCACCCTACCCTTTCAGCATAAATCTGAGCTGCTTCATCAGGATGATTGATGTTATACACTGTGGCCTTGATGTGAATCTTTATAACCTCCCGCACTAGGTCAGGGTGTTCATGGATGAGCCTATCAGTCACCACTAGGCAAGATTCGGCATGCTGGGGCCACATCTCACCAGATCGCACAACAATCTCACCAGCTCCCCTTGATGCTGCAATTGTTGGGTTAGCAGGTGGCATGAAGAAACCATCTATTGCACCTGCTATAAGGGCACTGATAGCTCCTCCACCATCCATACTTACTATCCCTAAATCCTTTTCTGGATCCACACTATTTTGGATTAGCCATCTTCTCAATATGGTGTCGTGGATAGAGCCTGGAGGGAGGGTAGCTATGATTTTACCCTTTAAAGCCTCGAGTCCCTTGCCTTTTTCTACTTTCTCAAGCTCTTTATATTGTTTTGCCAGTGAAGGGGAAAGCACTAGTGCTGAACCCTGTATCTGTGTCCCAGCAACAATCTTGGCCTTGAGCCCCCTATCGATGGCCACTATCGGAGGTGTTGCTCCCACATAGGCAATATCCAGGCCTCCAGCCAGCATTGCCTGCATTTCTGGAGGGCCACTGGGAAACTCCCTATCTGTTACCTTCTGCACTCCAAACTTTGCCAGATCCTTTTCCCACCAACCTTTAGCCATAGCAGTCATCTCTGCTAATTGGGTGGTGATCGGCTGAACTCCTATCCTCAAGCACTTTACTGGTCTGGATGCCTCTGTCGGCCCATATACCACAGCCAGCCCAGAAAGCAATACTGCTACCACCAAGATAGATAGGGTAGACGTGAATTTCTTCATCTACGTTTTGCCTTACTCTCTCTAAATAGAGTATATTACCATTAGTTTAAGCTCTAATATTATGACAGAACTAGTCAAGTTAAAGATAGGTTTACTGTGCCAAGGGGTAAGATTGGCTGAACAAAGTTATACCAAGATAGCTTTGGGTACTTACCCTGATGGAGGAAAATCAAGGGCGGGCATAGCAGGGAGTGGGAGAAACTTTGTTTTAAACCCAGGGCAAGAGGATGAGGCAATAGTCAATATCGGGGTTCTACAGCCATTTTTGGATCAGTCACCGTATGAATTTAGGATAATAGATGGCAAAGGCTGGATATTGGAGAATGGCAAGAGGATTGTAAGAGCCACGATAAGGGAGCCAGAGTGGCATTCTACTCCTCTATTTGATAAGGTTCAGCTGCATGGAAGGGATAGTCTGGCTTTGGCCCTGACCAACCAATGCATCTTCAAGAGACAGGGAAAGGGATGCAAGTTTTGTATCATAGATGTCGGTGAGAAGGTAGTAGTTCATCAGCCAAAGGATATTGCTGAGGCAGTAAGGAGAATTCAGGAAGAGCCACAGCTTCGAAGATATACCACCGTTGATGGAGAGGAAGGGGTGATAGAGCTAAAAGATGTGAACATAAACTCGGGAGCTTTGACTGAGGAGGCAACCTTAAGACAGCATTGTGAGACTACCAAGGCTATCAGAGAGGTCAGTGATCTTCCAATAGGGGTGCAGATTTGCCCCATCTCCCGAAGGAATACAGAGGCGTTGGTTTCAGCAGGGGTCAACGAGATCAGCTTCAACCTCGAGGTATTTAGTGATGAAGCAAGAATAGAGGTTATTCCAGGTAAAGCCAAAGTGCATTCCAAGGATGATTATTTAAGAGCAATGAGGGAGGCAGTGGAGATACTAGGCCCAAATCAGGTTGAGTCCTGGATGTTGATTGGGCTTGAGCCTAAAGAAGAAACTATTAAGGGAATGGAGGCTATAGCAAAAATGGGAGCGATTCCTCTACCTAAGCCATTCAGGCCTCTCTATGGGGCGGAGTATGAGAGGATGCCACCACCGAGTGTTGAAGAAGCATCTGAGGTGTACGAGGCATGGATGGAGGTAGTCAAGGATCATAGATTAGATCCATCACAGACAAAGGCTGGTTGTGGCAGATGTGGTGCCTGTTTCCCTGTTAAGGAACTGTGGCCTGGGTTAGCTAAAACAACCTTGTGAGAGCTCCCTAAACCTCTATCGATCTTAACGATGCACTTTGATGCTCTGTTTGCCGGCATGGGATTCCACCTGGTAAGCTTAAAGAGAGGAGAAAAAACCCAAGAGGAAAGGTTAAACGGAAGGAAGGTGAAGAATGAACCAGTGTCCGTTCTGTGGGCAGAGTTTTTATAGCGCTGAGGAGCTACAGATGCATATTTTAACAGCTCATCAGGAAGAGGCAATGAATCAAGTGAAAGAAATGATGGAAACATTCAGTAAGGTAGGACAGGAAAGTCGATTCCCCACTGTTGCACTAGACCTAACCAGACTATGGGTAGAGATGGCTCCCAAGAAAGAGATTACTAAGGAGGAAATACTAGAGACCTACAAGTTCTTCTTGGAAGGAATAAGACCAAAGACTACTCCAATGGGAGACTTGCTAGAACAGTGGCTAAGGCGGCAAAGGGGAGATAAGTGAAAGCTGCAGAATTCACCCTCACAATTTTAAAAAAGCCCTCCAAGATCATGTCACACAAAGAAATTTCCTGAAACTGGCAACTGTATTCCCTAGGCTTCAGCCGATGGATTTATGCAACAGGCTCTATTAAGCAAAAAAGATGAAAAAGCGGGAGAGGGGATTCGAACCCCCGACATCTTGCTTGGGAAGCAAGCGCTCTACCGCTGAGCTACACCCGCGCTGTAGTCTGAATTTTACCTTTCTTATAAAGTAAGGTCAAGCTAGAATACTACGAGGGTAAATCCAAGGGACATAGAGCTGTCAATGAAAAGATCAGAGCGATACCTGGTGCAGGCTAGAGCCCTTCTTAAGGGAGAAAGTTTTGGAAGGACTAACAGAAGTAGTTGAAGGGAAGATAGCTACAGCTTAGAATAGGGTTGAGGGAGGGTAAGAGATGGGAAACGACTATATCGCTTTTCATGGTGACTTAAAGGGGCTGCTGGAGAAAGTGGAAACAGGGGAGATGATCCCCAAGTTTCAGGCATCACATGCCCCCATGGGCAAGTTTATGACTGCCTTCTTCGTCTTAAACGGCATTCGCCACTGTGTCCCCCTGGTCCATGCCCCCACCGGATGTACCTTGCAGATGTCCGAGTGGGTCAGGAGGATGGACTGCTGTGAGCGGCGCGGGGTTCCCCTTGAGCCTGTACCCTGTACTATCTTTGATGAGAGTGATGTTATCTATGGGGGCGAGGGAAAGCTCCTGGAGACAGTTTTAGAGGCGGATAAAAAGTATCATCCTGACCTTATCGTCATCCTTTCCTGCTGCACAGCGGGGATAATCGGAGATAATGTGGAGATGATTGCTCAGGAGGCGGAGAAATCGGTCAATGCCAGAGTGCTAGCGATTAAGAGTGAAGGATTTGGGGGCGACTTTCGCAGCGGCTATGAGGATGCTTTTAAGCTCATTATGGAGCTCATGGAGCCTCCCCAGGAAAAGCGAAAGGGGACCATAAACATCCTGGGGGCTCGTGTGGGCCCCACTGCTACTGAGATCTCCGAGGACCTAAAAGAGATCGAAAGATTATTGGATGAAGCAGGGATAAAGATAAACGCAGAGGTTGCCGGTGGATGTACCCTGGAGGAGATCAGGAGGGCGCGTGAGGCAGAGCTCAACGTCTCCTGGTGCTATGACTGGGGGCAGAAGCTGGGCGACCTGATGAAGGATAGATTCGGCATGCCTTACAGCAGAACAGGCCTGCCCTACGGGCTTAAGGCAACTGAAGAGTGGCTTCTGGGGGTGGCAAGGCCGCTTAACATAGAAAAGGAGGCTTTGGAGGTAATAAGGAGGGAAAAAGAGAAGGTTTTGCCCGAGCTTAGTTACCTTGAGCGAGCCCTTAAGGGGAAGACAGCCATTGTAGAGCCGTCCACGGTGTTCAACGGGCCCATAAGGGGTCTGGCTATGGCCCGCATGGTTGAGGAATTCGGTGCCCATCCCATCGTTCTGAATATCCATCCCTATACCATCAAGGAAAGGATGCCCAGTATAAAATACCTTCTGGAGACCGGCCTCAATCCTGAGGTTATCCTCACCCCAGGGGTCTTTCGCCTGGGAAGCTACTCTATGCAGAGCGAAACCGAGGAGGAGCTAGAGAGGATTGTTCAAGGATATGACAATGTCATCTACTTTGGCTCATCCGATAGATACCCAGATTGTCCGGTGGTGAACCTGGGGCTTATATCCCGTTTCCCCCGGTTTGGCTTTCGGGGAATTCAAAACATCGCTAAGCTCGTTGAGACTGCACTTAAGGACACATCCCGTCCTCGGTCTAAGCTATTTAAGGAGATGATCTATGGCTAAGGGTGGTGTTTAAATGGGTGAGGAGAAAACATTGATTGGTAATCTAAACCAAAAACTTCAATGGGTCTGCTTGCTGCTTACCTACAGATGTACTTCAGAGTGTTCCCATTGCTTCACAAGTTCTTCTACGCATAAAGATGACCCGATGAAGCTTTCCGAGGCCCAGGAATACCTCGAAGAGGCCAAAAGGGTGGGGGCAAGGAGAGTTTGGCTTTTTGGAGGAGAACCTTTCTTCTACTTTGACCTTCTACTAAGCATCGTTGAATCGGCAAAGCAGCTAGGCTTAGAAGTAACTACCACTTCGAATGCATTTTGGGCGACCTCTGAAGAGTCAGCGGTGAGAAGGCTATGTCCTTTGAAGGAGAAAGGGCTGGAGTATATATCGTTCAGCGCTGATCCTTTTCATTAGGAGTACATCCCCCTGGAGTACGTACAAAATGCAGCTCAGGCAGCTAAGAAACTCAACATGGGATGTGAGATAGCAAACAGCTACTTTCTAGGGAAAGACGATGACAGCGTACTCGAGTTTAGCCGAGAGATAACAACTAGGATGTTACCGTACAGAGTTGACACATACCCTATCACATTTATAGGGACTGCGGCGGAGGTTCTGGCCGAGCATGCCCCGAAGCAGCCATAGACGAAGTACAATAGGTGCAAGATAGAAACACAACTAGTCCATCCGGATGTGGTAAGCATCGATCCTTACGGCTATGTCCAACCGCTCTCACTCTCAACGGTGTGTTCAGCGATATCCATAGGTAATGCGAAGGAGAGAAAGTTGTCAGAGATCATCAGAACATACAACATTGAAGAGCATCCTATCATGAAAGTATTGCGTAAAGAAGGACCCGTCGGTTTGGCAAGGATGGCAATGAACCATGGTTTTAAGCCTACAGAGTATGCCGATGGGTGCCATCTATGTTATGAAGCAAGAAAGGTACTCCTTAAGTATTATCCTCAGTACCTGGCGCCAGCTATTTGGTATAGAAAAGCAAAAACGAGCTTTAGAAAGATACACCTCGTCTCTGCTTCGGGGAGGCTCAATCGGTATGTGGACTTGAAAGGAAACACACTGGACACGCTCCTTCTTGCTGCACAGGACCCTGATGAAAACACAAGAAGAGCCTCAATCTTTGCCCTAGAGGATTGCATCTCAGATGAGACAAAGGATAAAATCTTCAACCTGTTGGAGGATCTTCTGGAAGATAAAGCAAAGACGGTAAAGTACGGAGCTCTGGAGGCCCTGACGGAGGTTTTGCCCTATAAGATCAGTGATAAAGCCTTTGATAAGATATTGGGATTTCTCAACGTTGATGAACAATGGGTCAGATGGAGGGTGGTGCTAGCTTTAAACAAAGCCTGTCCCCAGCTTGATACCAAACAAAAGGAAAAGGCGGTGCGTGTTCTAACGGAACTGATAAAAGATGAGGATATATTTGTGAAGGTGAGGGCTTATGAAGGGCTCTTGAATATCAAGGATATAGAGAAGAGATCCTTCCCAGAGGTCGATGAAGCGTTAAAAGAGGAATCAGATTTTGTGAGACGATGGGTTTTCTATAGTTTTGAGTAGAAGTGGGCGTTAGAATTGATGTTTGGTGACATTGCCATTCAGACAAGGAGGAACCAATGCCAAAGGAGAAGAAACTTCAACCAATGCCTAATGCCGCTTTCAAGGGTATGATATGGTTTTATAGGCTCTGCGATTTCTTCTGGAATCCCAAAAGACACCTAAAGAAAATCTCACTAAAAGAAGGGATGACAGTAGTAGATTATGGATGTGGCCCGGGTCATTACTCCCTGCCTGTAGCAGAGTCGGTTGGATTAAGGGGTATAAAGTCTTTGCAGTAGATATCCAACCACTAGCCGTCAAGACTGTAAAAGAGAAAGCGGTTAGGCAGGGTTTAACAAATATAGAAACTATCCTGGTCGATTCTTATAATTCTGGGATTCAAGATTCAAGCATTGACCTAGTTTTACTCATCGACACGCTTCACTTAATTAATGACTGCAATGCACTGTTTCGGGAGATTCATCGAATACTTAAGCAGGATGGCCTCATCTTTATGGACAAGGGGCATCTGAAAATGTCAAGAGCAATAGAAATTGTGGAAAGCACTGACCTTTTCACAATACAAGAATGTCGGGACCACGATATGCTGGTTTCTCCAAAAATAAGCAGTGAGACCAGCGAATTTGCCTAACAGAGATGTAAACCTTCTCTCCTTTAAACCCATTTGGGAGGTGCTCTATGGAAGCCAAGCAGGCTAGGATAACATTGGAAGTTTTTAGAATGAAAGGGGTTCACAAATGGGATGAGAAAGGCAACGAGTGTTTGGGGAGGGTTCACAAGAGCAAAGAATATGGATAAACTACACCCTGTAAGGGAGGCAAGCTAGTTGTTGGCCATAGAATGTGCTGGTCTAACCAAGCACTTCGGTGATTTAACCGCCGTTGACCATGTATCGTTTGAAGTGGAGAAAGGGGAGAGATTTGGTCTTTTGGGCCCCAATGGAGCCGGAAAGACCACTACCATAAGGATGCTGACCACGGTGATACCTCCAGATGAAGGAACGGCCAAGGTTTTGGGGTTTGATGTGAGAAGAAAACCTGATAAGGTGCGAGAGAAGATAGGAGTAGTCTTACAGGGATTAGCCTTGGAGTTTTTCTCTACGGTATACGACACCTTGGATATCTACGGCAGAATATACAAGATGAATGCAGAGAATAGAAAGAAGAGAATAGAATATCTTCTATCCGAATTTGAGTTGGAGGATAAAAGGAATGAGAGAATAGATTGTCTTTCGGGGGGATTGCAGAGAAGAGTCCAGGTGGCCACAGCCTTTATGCAACCTCCGGAGATACTTTTCTTGGATGAACCCACCATAGGGTTGGACCCTCAATCCAGAAGGAAGATATGGCAATTCATCGAAGAATTTTCTAAAGGGGGGTATACCGTAATCCTCAGTACTCATTACATGGATGAAGCCGACTATCTATGCTCAAGGATTGGAATCATCGATTATGGAAAGATCAGCGCCCTGGATACTCCTGAAGGGCTTAAAAGCACCTTAGGGGGCGGAGATATCATTACATTTGGTGTAGAAGGGAATGTCGATTTACTGAGATCCACTATTTCAAAACTGGATTACGTAGAGGAAATAATGGCCGGCGATGAATTAGCCGCCCGGGTGGAAAACGCCGATGAAGTCCTATTCAAGCTCTCAGAAGAGGTGGTCAAGGCTGGGGCAAAGATAAAAAACATATCTGTTCGGAAGCCCAGTTTAGAAGATACCTTCATTAAGCTTACGGGTAGGAGGATTGAGTAAATATGTTCAAGGGACTACCCGTAATGTATTATCGAGAACTTCACAACCTACGTAGGGCCTGGTTTGCTATTATAAGTGCCACTGTAATACCTATCTTATATCTATTCCTGTTTGGATTATCCATCGGGGGTTTGATGGGAGACATAGAGTATGAAGATCAATACCTGAGCTACTTTCTGTTTTTCGCCCCTGGCGCGGTGGAGGTGAGTATCATATTCAGCGGAGTGAATTCAGGGGGGATGATATCAAACGATAGATACTCAAAGATCCTTGAGCGAATCCTATCCTGGCCTATATCCAGAACCTCTTATTTTTTAGCCCGGATACTGGTGTCAATGACCACTTCAATAAGTCTGTTACTATTTGTACTACTTTTAGGGATACCCTTGGTTGAGGGGGGACTTTATTGTGACAACATCTTTTTAGTTCTCCTCTCCGCGCTCTTAGGGATTATCTGTTTTTCCTCTATCTTCATGTCCTTTTTGTCCCTTATCCCTCCTCCCAATGATAGTATTGCTCTGACCTGTCTTCCTCCGGTGATCATGCTGTGTAGCTCGATGTTTTACTCACTTGCGAATGCACCATCTTGGCTTAGGACGATGGCATATATGAATCCAGCCACCTACATGACGGATGTGATGAGGGGGGCATAGTTGGGACACCCTTTGATCACCAGATGCTTATGCATATATTGATCCTTTTTATATTTGCATCGGCCTTTTTCATCATCGGGATATTGTCGGTAAGGAGAATCCGTGTTTAAATTTGGGGCTTTTAGTGGACTTACCGCCCTACTCTTCAGGGAGGGCAAGATATGGTGGGGGCTTAGATACTTAGTTTTCACCTCGCTTTTTACTCCTCTTCTTTACTTCTTTCTGCTGGGGACAGGGATGAGGGAGATGATGGGAGAAATGCTGTTCGATGGGAGTCCAGTAGATGATTACATCCTATTCTTAACGCCAGGTATAATCGGAATGGGCATCGTAAGCATCGCTATATCTTCTGGTACTACATCATTCAACGAGAGACAATGGGGAACATTTGAGAGAGTCCTTACCCTTCCTGTTTCCAGATCATCTTATGTTTTAGCCAAAATATTAGTGGCTATGATCCTTTCGATAGGTCAGTTACTGTTCATACTGCTTCTGGGAATACCGCTGGTTGAGGGGGGACTTTATTGTGACAACATCTTCTTAGTTCTTCTGGCTACTCTCTTAGGGGTTATCTGTTTTTGTTCTTTCATCACGCTACTTGCCTTGTCCATAAAATCTTCCACTGAGTTTTACGGTCTCACCGGCCTTATGCTTTTGCCCATTATATTATGTAGCCCGGCATTCTATTCCCTGGAGGCGATGCCCTTCTGGCTCAGGGCAATCGCCTATATAAACCCCATGACTTATATGGTCGATGTCTTAAGGGCTGGCTTTATGGGATCATGGGATCAGCAAATCCCATGGGGAATAGAAGTATTAATCTTATGCGTTTTCACCATTCTTTTCCTTGCCATAAGCATTATTTCCCTGAGGAGAGTGCGTGTTTGAGCGGTGATATTTTATGATATAGTGTAAAAGGATATCGGTAATGGAGGCTCAGAGACATATATGCTCGAGGATAAACCTACAAGACAAAATAAAAGTATAATTCGTCAAAGAAATAAGGTTTTAAAGTGAAAAGAGTTTACCAGCGGGATGAGAAAGGCAGAAGATATTGCCGGCCAGCGTTTTGGCAGGAGGAGCCAATGGAGGCTATTATCACGATGCCGATAGATATGACTGATGTCGATTCTTTCAGAAGGAAGATCAGTAGTGAAAATAAAATTCATGTCTCCATCAATTCGCTGATCATCAAGGCCGCTGCCAACGCATTGGAGGATTTTCCTATTATAAGTGGTGCATGGTTGAGCGCAGATAAAATTTGGGTTTCCGATCCTGTAGAGATAACTATATGGGGTGCTGTCCAAATAGTTGATGGACTTGGGATATACATCGTCGAGAAGGCAAGACAAAAGAAATTGATAGAGATTGCAGAGGAACTAAACGTTCAAATAGATGAAATAAAAACAAAAAATAAATATACACCCGAAGGATGGAAACCAAAAATCCCTTCACTGAGCATAACCAATGTAGGAACAATAGGTCCTGTTGAACTGGGTTCGATTGTGAGAGCTTCTCAGTTCTCTATTGTTACTGCCATATTGGCAGCGGGTGCAATCTTGGAAAAGCCTGCAGTTAAAGATGAGCAAGTTGTAGTAAGAAAGATGATGAACGTAGCCCTCCTCTTTGACCACCGAGCGATGATGGCAAATACGCCGATCGAATTTTTGAATGAGCTTAAGATGAACCTGGAGGAGCCAGATACCTATTTGGCTTAAAATTGTAAAGATGAAGGGGTTTTAAAGTGAAAAGAGTTTAC
>DFBE01000006.1 GCA_002367275.1 Dehalococcoidia bacterium UBA3088
AATACGTTGACCGAGGTCTGAATTTGTGTTAGTATAATGTTGAGACAACAGATTACCACCTCCCTCGTCATCAGCCCTTGGCCTGCCAGCTTGGGGCTTTCTTCTTATCAGCGGTCATTGCAGGCCACCTCCCCGTCAAGGAGCCGCTCTACCGCCCTCCGGCTCACGACCAACCGTTTGGCTCCTAACTTTATGACAGGAACCGGTAGTTTATCCTGTCGAGCTAAAGAATATGCCAGGTTGCGACTACAGCCGGTAGCTGCCGCGAACTCAGGGATTGTCATCGTCAGGCGGTCATCGAACTTTTGAGTCGCACCCTTCCGCATCAGTTATCACCTCTGTCTTGCACCCGGCCTTCGTGGTGACCGGAATCACCAGAATACGCGTTCGCCCCAGTTGCAGCTCTACCTCACTGGGATTGCCTTGCTCGGCGAGCCATATCTTTGGAATGACCACAGCAAGACTATATCCGCCAGCCCTCTGCAATTTCTTCTGAATTCTCATGTCAACCTCTTGACAAGCACGACATTTCGTGATATACTATTGTCGTATGTAAGTCGTACTTATTTTCTTTACTATACGACAATCTAGAAGTCGTGTCAAGACATTAACGACATAAGGAGGCGACAATATGCAAAGGTACAGTCTGGAAGTTAAGCTGTTT
This sequence comes from Dehalococcoidia bacterium UBA3088, assembly GCA_002367275.1. Taxonomy (GTDB): domain Bacteria; phylum Chloroflexota; class Dehalococcoidia; order UBA2247; family UBA3088; genus UBA3088. Next base: position 665 of record DFBE01000006.1, read on the forward strand.
GCTCTTGAGAAGCGTAGGAACAGCAGGGGATGGGGAGAGGTGAGGCGGGCCATCAGGGAAAGATTTGGAATCGAGCCCCCTACTATAAGGGCAGTGCAACGGTGGGAGAAGCAGCTGGCCACCAGAGCGGACCTCACTCAGGCTCTATCGGAGGACGCCAGGAAGAAGGCTGAAGTCGCTAAGATGCAGACGTTAACTCAGGTTGCTGACGGTCTTCTGCCGCATTTGTGGGTGGCTAAAGATACCGGCGAAGATATAGAATCTGCTGGCTGGAAGTGGTTTTTCTCGATAGTGGAGAAGGTCCTTGGTAGTGAGAAGTTCAAGCGATTTCTTGGCGAATACCTGGCTGAGCGGGAAGGTAAACCTGACCTACCCGCCGTACCATTCACGAATGTGCAAGGAAGGAGTGAAGAATGAGAGGACACATAGTCAAGCGTAGTAAGGACAGCTATAGCATAAAAATCAGCATAGGCAAGGACCCCACCAGTGGCAAGTATAAATACCAGTGGGTCAGCGTCAAAGGTACAAAAAGAGACGCTGAAAAGTGCCTGTCAGAACTGCTGCATCAGGTCGATAATGGGACATTTATGAAGCCAGGTAAGACCACCTTGGCAGAATACCTGGAGAGGTGGCTAAGAGATTACGTCTGGCCTAATCTGGCTCCCAGGACGGCGGAGGGATACGAACACATCATACGCCGCCACCTCATACCAGGCCTTGGGAATATAACCTTAATTGGACTGAAGCCAGAACACTTGCAGCGTTACCAATCTGAAAAGTTATCTGGCGGCCTCAGCACTCAGACGGTAAGGCATCACCGTATGGCTCTTCACAGGGCGCTGCAAACGGCTGTAGAGTGGGGATTGCTGGCTAGGAATCCTGTCGATGCCGTCCGTCCGCCGCGGGTGCAGGGTGTCGAAATGCAGACCTGGGACGAGAATGATATTGCCACTTTTCTTGAAGCTGCCAGACCGACACCCTACTTTGCCTTATTCCACACTGCCCTTTTCACCGGCATGAGGCGAAGCGAGCTTTTAGGGCTAAGATGGTGTGACCTTGATTTATTGCTCTGTAAGGCTTATGTTACCCGCAGCTTACATGTGCTGAAAGGTGGCCAGGTGCTTATCAGACAACCTAAAACAGCCAAAGGAAAGCGCATGATAGACCTGTCACCACTAGCCGCCTCAGTTCTGAGAGAGCACCGAGAAAAGCAAGCACTAGACCGGGCCATGCTGGGGATACCCCTAAGAGATGATGATTTAGTTTTCAGCGACCTCGAAGGGAAGCCGTTACTTCCAAATACCGTAACCCATGCCTGGATTAAACTTGTAAGGCGTACTGGTATCAAACCGATAAGACTACATGATGCGCGCCATAGCCACGCAAGTATTATGCTAAAGCAGGGAGCACACCCAAAGGTTGTCCAGGAGAGGTTAGGGCATGCCTCTATTCAAATAACGCTCGATATTTACTCTCACGTTACCCCCGGACTCCAGGAGGCTGCCGCCGCCCGCTTTGACCAAGCGTTTATCACAAGGTATAATGAGCGTGAAAAAACACCCGCTAAAGAATGAGTAGTAGCAAATTAGTAGCAGACTTTAGTTATGTTAATCACTTGGAGACAAAATTAGCTTCATGCGCCTGTAGCTCAGCGGATAGAGCATCGGTCTTCGGAACCGAGGGTCGTGGGTTCGAATCCCACCGGGCGCGCCAATAAGGCTTTAAGCTTATGCTTTCGGATTTCATCTTCATTAAGGGAGCTAGAGAGCATAATCTCAAGAGTATCGATGTAGCTATTCCCCGGGATAAGCTGGTGGTGATCACCGGGGTCTCAGGGTCAGGGAAGAGCTCACTGGCCTTTGACACCATCTATGCTGAGGGGCAAAGAAGATATCTGGAGTCTCTTTCTGCCTATGCCCGTCAATTCCTGGGTCGAATGGAAAAGCCAGATGTAGATTACATCGAGGGTTTGAGTCCAGCCATATCCATTGACCAAAAGGGACCCCCCCACAATCCCCGCTCCACGGTGGGAACAGTCACGGAGATTTATGATTACCTCCGCCTCCTCTTCTCCCGCACAGGCCATGCTCACTGCCCTCGTTGCGGGAGGCAGGTATCCCGTCTAACCCCACAGCAGATAACCGATGCCATAATCCAGTTGCCCCGCGGAAGCCGCATCCTTATCCTCTCCCCGGTGGTAAAAGACAGGAAGGGGGAATACCAGGCCCTGTTCGAGGATTTGGGGAAGTCGGGTTATGCCCGGGTAAGAGCGGATGGGGAGGTGTATGAGCTCACGGAGAAGATAGAACTGGATAGAAATAAAAAACATTCTATTGAGGTAGTCATCGACAGACTTGTGATTTCGGAGAACTTAAGCCAAAGCAGGATATTTGATTCTGTGGAGACCTCTCTCAAGCTCTCCCGAGGAAGTGTGATAGCATTCGATTGTGAAAGCGGTCAGAGCATAATGTTTTCGGAGGAATTTGCCTGTCCTCTGTGCGGTATAAGCATAGGGGAACTTGCCCCCCGTAATTTCAGCTTCAACAGTCCCCATGGGGCCTGCCCCCGCTGTGGGGGACTGGGAGTAAAACAGGAGTTCTCACCCGAGCTCATCTTAGACCTTGACTTTTCTTTGGCTCAAGGAGCCATACGGCCTTTTTCGGGATGTGGCTGGTGGGTGGAGAAACTTTGTAACTTTGGATTTCCCATCTATACTCGTTTAAGGGACCTATCCCCCTCCAAAATAGATGAGGTCTTGTATGGGGGAGTCCAGTTTGAGGGGATTATACCCTACCTCAGGAGAAGATATAAGGATACCGATTCAGAGGGGCTGCGCCAGGAGATCGAGCGTCATATGTGCTCCCGTCCCTGTCCAGAGTGTGGCGGGAGGAGACTTAAGCCTGAGTCGCTGGCCGTCACCATCGACGATAAGAACATCATGGATGTCTGCGCCCTGAATATTGCCCAGGCCAGGGCATGGGTGGATAGGCTGCCCCCCAAGCTCTCCCCCAAGGAGATGGTCATCGCCAAAGGGATATTGAAGGAGTTTAAGTCACGCCTTGATTTCCTTCTGGATGTGGGCCTGGAGTATTTAACTTTGGACCGCCCCTCCAGCACTCTCTCCGGGGGGGAGGCACAAAGAATAAGGCTGGCTACTCAGATAGGCAGCGGGCTTATGGGAGTTATCTACATCTTAGATGAGCCCACGGTGGGGCTTCATCCGGCCGATGACCATCGGCTCATCTCCACCCTGAAGAAGCTTCGAGACCTGGGAAATAGCATCATTTGTGTAGAGCATGATGAAGCCATGATGAGGTCAGCGGACCATGTGATCGATATGGGGCCGGGGGCAGGGGAGAAGGGGGGGTGGGTGGTAGCCCAAGGGGAGATAGAGGAAATATGCCAGAGCAAAGCTTCCCTTACGGGGAAATATTTAACCGGGGAGAAGACCATTCCCTTCCCCGGGCTACGGCGTAGAGGGAAGGGGGTAGAGCTTATCATCCAGGGGGCCCGGGAAAATAACCTCAAGAATATTGAGGCTCATTTCCCCCTGGGGGTGTTTATATGCATAACCGGAGTCTCTGGTTCAGGAAAGAGTACGCTGGTGGGGGAAATACTGTACAAGGGGCTTTCCCAGCTTCTGTACCGCTCCGGAGATAGACCGGGGGACCATGATGCCATCCTGGGAGCGGAGAACGTCGATAAGGTGGTGAACATTGACCAATCTCCCATTGGCCGTACTCCCCGCAGTAACCCTGCCACCTATACCGGGACTTTCACTTCCATCCGGGAGCTTTTTTCTCTTCTCCCTGAAGCTCGCGTCAGAGGATATAGACCCGGAAGGTTCTCCTTCAATGTGAGGGGAGGGAGATGTGAAGCTTGCCAGGGAGGAGGACTCATCCAGATAGAGATGCAATTCTTACCCAGTGTCTGCGTTCCCTGTGAGGTGTGTCAGGGGAAAAGGTATAACCGAGAAGTCCTTCAGGTAAGATTTAAGGAGCACAATATTGCTGACATTCTGGATATGAGTGTAGATGAAGCTTTAGCGCTGTTTGAAAGCTTTCCTCACATAAAAGCCAGGCTCTCAACTCTGCACGATGTAGGACTGGGATATATAAAGCTGGGTCAGCCTGCTACCACCCTCTCAGGAGGAGAGGCACAAAGAGTAAAGCTGGCCACTGAACTCTCAAGGCGTCCTACGGGCAAGACACTGTACATTCTGGATGAACCCACCACCGGGCTTTCCTTCGAGGACATCTCCTTCCTCATTAAGGTGCTGCAAAGGCTGGTGGACCAGGGGAACACGGTCATTGTCATCGAACATCACCTGGATGTGGTGAAAAATGCCGATTTCATAATTGACCTTGGGCCAGGAGCGGGAGATAAGGGAGGATGGATAGTAGCTCAGGGAACCCCTGAGGAAATCGCGCGCAATGCATCATCCCTTACCGGAAGCTATCTAACACGCGTACTCCGAGGTGTGAGAGAGCCGGTGAAATCAAAAACAGCGACCCCGTAACGCAGACAAGGTTATGGGGTCTGGCGCAGGACAAAGCAAAGTCCAGAGCCGAAGATAAGTCGGGAGCTACATGGAAGCTTATCCCCTTTTCCCTGGCTAACAAAGCCAGGCTCTGGGGGGAAGCTGCCCTGGGATGGGGGGGAGAAGTAAAGATAAAGCTCCCCGGAAGGAGGGCATCCAAAATCTCCGAGGCATTTTTATCTTGAGATAACCCCAGGACAAACACAGGCTCTGTTCCGGGAAAATACTTCCCAAGGGCGAGCCTAAGCTTGAGAGCAGAATCAGAGTTGTGAGCCCCGTCCAGAATGGTAAGTGGTTTCTCTTTTACTACCTGAAGCCTTCCCGGCCAGGAAATCTTGGCTATTCCCATCGGGGAAACCCTTAAGGTTTTGAGGACCAGGATGGCTAGAGCAGCATTTTCTAGCTGATGTTCCCCCAGAAGGGGGAGGGTAAGCTGATAGGAAATGCCATCCATAGATACCAGGACTTTTTGTCCTGTAAGGTCGTGGCTTTCATACTCGAGGCTTATCTCTTGTTTTGACTTTATGAGGGGGGCTCCTCTTTGCTCACAAGTATCCTCAATAACTTTTTCCACCTCCTCCTCTTGGGGAGCGCTTATCACGGGTACACCCGGTTTTATTATCCCCGCCTTCTCATAGGCTACGCAGGCCAGGGTACTTCCCAGCACCTCAGTATGGTCCAGGCTTATGGAGGTGATGATGCATACTTCCGGGTGAACCACGTTGGTGGCATCCAGCCTTCCTCCCAACCCCACCTCCAGTACCTGAAACTCAACCTTCTTTTCCTCAAAGTAGGTGAAGGCAATAGCCGTCAACACCTCAAAGGTAGTAAGATCTTCTATTCTTTCTGCCGCTTGCCTTATCCTTTCAGTGAGCCGAGCAAATTCTTCCTCCTTAATAGGTCTACCGTCTACTCTGACCCTTTCCCGGGGGGTAGAAAGATGGGGAGAAGTATAAAGTCCTACTCTGTGTCCTGCATCCTTCAGCCCTGCCTCTATCATGGCCGCCACGCTCCCTTTTCCCTTGGTTCCCGCGATATGAATGGTACGTGAGGCAAGGTGAGGATTTCCCAAGGCAAATAGAAGATGTTCTACCCGTCCCAGGTCAAAACTCAAGCTTTGCCGGGGCAGAATTTCATAATCGGTGAGGCCGAACACATATCTTTCTGCCTCCTGGTAATCCATTCCTTGTTGAAGCTAAGGCCTATCCCCATTCCCCAGGTACTTATCCCATTCAGCATGCTGTCTCAGAACACGATAGGGAACAACAAAATGGTTACCCTGGGGAGCACGGGGTTCATGAATGAGCTTCATTCCTGCTTCAGCAGGGGTTCTGCCTGCCTTATGACGATTGCAAGCATCACAGGCGCTAACCACGTTATCCCAGGCATGCTCGCCCTTCCTATAGCGGGGGATGACATGGTCCAGGGTGAGTTTTTGGTTCTCCCTACCACAATATTGGCAGATGTAACCATCCCGGTTGAACACTTCTACCTTGGTGAGTTTGGGAGGGAAATAGGGGCGTTTGATGAAGTAATGCATCCGGATCACTGAAGGAAGAGGAAGGGAAAAAGAAACAGAGCGCACCTCACCTCGTCCATTCTCCATAAGTTCTGCCTTTCCGGCCAGGATAAGGAGAACGGCCCTCTTAAGCTTGAGAACATTAAGCGGGGTATAATTCTGATTTAGCAGGAGTACGTGGCGGTCATCAAACATCTAATTCTTTTTTCATTTTACAAGGAAGGTACATTCTGCTCAATAGTCATAATTGCCCTCTCTATCCTGTGGAGGCATCTCTCCTTCCCCAGGACCTCCATGGTTTGAAATAAAGGAGGAGAGGCGGTTCTTCCCGTAAGGGCCAGCCGCAGAAGTTGGAACAGATCTCCGGCTTTGAGGTTCAAGCTTTCAGCTAGAGGACGGAGAAGCTTTTCCAGGGAGGAAGTGTCGAAGGAGGACAAAAGCTCCAGGTTCTCCAGGGCAACCTTCAGCGTAGTTTGCATCTTTAGCAAAGGCAGACTCTTCTTCAACAGGGAAGGATCAAAGTTGACTTCCAACATAAAGAAGAAGGAAGTGGCCTCGGCGGCCTCACCCAGCGTCCTCATCCTTTCCTGGATCAGGGGGGCTACTTGAGCTACATAGTCGGGGTCTAAGGGTCGCCTGACCGAAGATGAAAGGTCCCTATCCAGGAAGGAAAGTAAAAGCCGAGCAAATTCTTCTGGACTTTTTTTTCTGAGGTAAAGGCCATTCATCCAGGTCAACTTCTGAAGGTTGAATACGGCCGGGTTAAGACTTACCCCTTCCAGGGAGAATCGGGCTATAAGCTCATCCATGGAGAAGATCTCAGTCTTATCGTCAAAGGCCCACCCCAAAAGGGCCAGAAAGTTGACTACTGCTTCGGGAAGGTATCCTTTCCTCCAAAGTTCCGCCACTCCAGGGGCCCCTGTTCTTTTGCTCAGCTTGCCTTTATCCGGGCTCAATATCATCGGTAGGTGAGCAAAGGCAGGAGGAGAATATCCCAGGGCCTCATACAGGAGCAAATGACGGGGGGTGCTGGAAAGCCATTCTTCTGCCCGCAACACATGAGTTATTCCCATCAGATGGTCGTCGACCACAGATGCCAGGTGATAGGTAGGGTAGCCATCCGACTTGAGGATGATGAAGTCATCTATAGTATCACACTTGAGGCTTACTTCTCCATAGATGAGGTCACGAAACTGTATCTCTCCTGACAGGGGAACCTTGAACCTTATCACCGGAGTTGTACCTTCGAATTTTCCTCTCTCTTCCCAAGAATAGTAGCGGCACCTGCGGTCATACCCGGGTGGCTCTCGGCGTTTTACTTGCTCTTCCCGGAGTTCTTTGAGCCTCTGGGGAGAGCAGTAGCAGGGATAGGCATGTCCTTCCTCCACCAGTTTCCTGGCTGCCTCCTGATAATAAGAGAGCCTTTCAGACTGAAAGTAAGGCCCTTCATCCCAGAGTAAGTTAAGCCAACTGAGGCTACCCAATATATCTTCCACTGCTCCTTCCACCCTTCTCTGAATGTCAGTATCCTCAATCCGGAGGATGAAATCCCCTCCCTGGGAACGGGCAAAGAGCCAGTTAAATAGAGCAGTCCTTATGTTTCCCGCGTGAGGAAATCCGGTGGGGCTGGGGGCATATCTTGTTCTAACCTTTGGCATCCTGAATAATGTTAAGGATATCCTCCGAAGTCCGCTCTACTTCACGATTTATCACCACATGGTCGAAGGAATGGCCACAGGCCATCTCCTCTTTAGCTTTCTCCATCCTGAGCTCTTTATCCGGTATTTCTCCCCGCCCGTCAATCCTCTTTCGGAGCTCCTCCAGTGAAGGAGGGAGAAGAAAAATGGTGCGAGCAGAAGGAAACATCTTCTTTAGCTTCTCTGCCCCCTGAGTATCTGCCTTAAGCAGGATATCTTCACCCTTTTGTATAGCTTCCTCCACCGTTCTTTTTGGCACGCCATAGAAGTTTCCATAGACGCAAGACCATTCTAAAAATTCACCTTCATCTCTTAGACGTTCAAACACGGAAGTCGAAATAAAATGATAATCCACTCCTTCTTCTTCACCTTCCCTCCTGGAGCGGGTGGTGGTGGTTACCACGAAGTTAAGAAAAGGTACTCTCCTCTTTAGATCAGAGAATATTACATCCTTGCCCACACCTGAAGGGCCGGAAAGGATGAATATCATATCAGGTCAAGCATATTGACATACAGAGCTAGCATCATCCCAGAACTTCGGATAGGATATGCTGGCTGCCTCAGCCCCATGAACCGCTGTCTCACCCTGAGCCACCATCCCGGCTACTCCTAAAAGCATGGCCAGGCGATGGTCGCCATGGCTTTGGCACTCTGCACCCTGAAGTTTTGCCCCCCCATAGATCATTGCCCCATCGGGAAGCTCCCGAGCTTCGATTTCAAACCGAGAGAGCTCCATCACCGTCTTTCGGATACGATCCACCTCCTTAAGCCTGAGCTCTGAGGCCCCCCGTATAACTGTTCTTCCCTGGGCCAAAGATCCGGCCAAGAGAATAAGAGGCACTTCATCGATGACCCCGGGGACAGCCTGGGGATCGACCTCTATTCCATGAAGATGGCTCGACTCCACATAGAGGTCAGCTACAGGCTCATTGCCCCATAATCTTCTATTTTCTATCTCTACTTTAGCCCCCATATCCTTCAACACATTCACTATGCCCATCCGGGTAGGATTCACCCCGCAGTTGACTATCCTGATTTGAGCATCAGGATGGATGGTCCCCAAGACCAACCAAAAGGAGGCAGCACTTATATCCCCAGGAACGTCGATCGACACCGGCCTGAGTCCACCGCCTTTTGGCTTTATGATAACGACATCTCCCTCCCTTTTTATATCTGCCTCCATGAGCTCAAGCATCTTTTCGGTATGGTCCCGGCAAGGTATGGTTTCCTTTATTTTAGTCTCCCCGGAAGCAGCGAGCGAAGCCAGGATGATGGCTGATTTAACCTGAGCTGACGGTTCAGGAAGAGTATATTCTATTCCCCGAAGTCTGGCTCCTCTTATCACCACCGGTAGGAGATCGTTCTTCCTCCCCCAAAGCTCCGCCCCCATAAGCCTGAGGGGCCTCATCACCCTTCCCATGGGTCTTTGACGGAGGGATCTATCGCCGGTGATGATGGAGACAAAGGGTTGAGATGCCAGAAGACCACACAGCATGCGCGCCGTGGTGGCGCTATTTTGAGCCTGGAGGACATCATCGGCTTCCTGAAGCCTTTCCCCTCCCCAGATATCAAGGACTCCATTTTGAGCTTGGATTTTCACCCCCAGTGACCGGAGGCAGGAGATGGTAGCAGCAAGATCAGCTCCGGAGGAGGCCCCTCGCACCTTGGCCCTTCCCCGAGCTATGCTGTTCAAAATGACTCCCCGGTGAGAGATGGACTTATCCCCCGGAGGAGAGATCTCTCCCCGAACTTTGGAGCAAGCCCTTATTCGGCGTATCATGAAGCCAGCTTTGACGGTAAGCGTTTGCTCTTACTATTTCTTCCTCAAGGTCACAGTCGGGAAGCTCACAAAGTCTCTTTAACTCCTCCCTGAACCTTGAAGCCCAAAGGGAAACGTTTTGCTTGTTGGTTATCAGAATGTCCGATGTGAGCTCTGGCCTCTGAGAGGCAAGTCGAGTAAGGTCACGGTATCCTGAGGAAGCAAGCCTGGACATCCCGGGCCAATCCTGGCTTTCAGCGGCGGTGAGCATCAAAGCACAGGATAAAAGCATGGGAAGGTGACTTATCCCTGCCACCAACCTGTCATGCTCGGGAGCATTCAAAAACAAGGGATAAGCCCCTATCTTCTTGGTCAGGCCAAGCACCTTATCTATTGCCTCTTTTGGGGCATCCTCAGGGGGGGTAAGACAGTAGGTGCAGCCTTCAAACAGGTCTCCCTGGGTAAACTCGATGCCCCAGGTTTCCTTTCCTGACATAGGGTGCCCCCCGATGAAGGATGTACCCGGGGGAAGATACTCTGTGGCCCAATTCATAACCTCAACCTTGGTGCTGGCAGTATCAGTGATGACGGGCAAAGGAGAAAATTTGGCTAGCTCCTTGAATACTTCTTTTATAGCCTGGATAGGTGTGGCAATGATAACTACCTCTGAACTTTGAGCAAGAGAGCCTATGCTTTCCTCGAGTCCATCCACCGCCCCCCGCTTAAGGGCTATATCCCCCCTTCCTCCCCTTCGAGCATATCCTGAAACCTCTACCCCTCCCTTCCGCAGGGCAAGGCCCAAAGACCCACCGATAAGGCCCAGCCCAATAATGCCAACCCTCAACTTAAACTTTAGTATATCATGGTATGTGCTTAAGGCAAAGCTGTGTCAAATTGGAATATGGGGAACTATTCATATTGATCCTTTTTATGAGGATGTAGAGACTTCATCTACCTGCATAAGAGAGATATTACTAGATGTGGTAAACTAAAGCCAATGAATTTTGAGAAGGAGTGACTATGATAGCCATAAATTGTTCTCAGTGTGGAGCAGAAACCAAGTTATCCCTGCTCAATTCAAACTACAAAGGAACATTTCGCTGCTGGAAGTGCCGTAGATTGTTTGATATAGAGATAGTCAACGATGAGCTAGGGCTCTATCAACCCTTATCTGAGGAGGAATTTCAGCGCCGGCAGGAAGTGGAAGCTCTGAAGGCTAAATTCAAGCGCCCAAGAAAGATATAGCAAAAGTAGCGAAAGGCACTTTGCTTTGCGGGTCAAACAAAGACTCAAGGTTATCCAGTCTTGAGTTCACGCAAAACCTCCATGACACATGCTAGAGGGACATCATCTCGAATGACGGGCACTCCTACATTGTAGAGCAATACCCAGCGTATCCTGCGGGCTCTTATCTTCTTGTCTAGCTCCATGGCTTCACTTATCTTTTCCACATCCACACCGCTAAAGCTTACCGGAAGGCCGAAAAGGGAAAGAAGGTGCTTCTGACGCTCCACCGCATCTTTGTTCAACATTCCCATCTTTTGACTTATCATTGCTCCACCCATCATCCCTATAGAGACCGCCTCTCCATGAAGGAACCGCTGATAGGTGGTGGCTGCCTCCAGGCCGTGGGCAATGGTGTGACCATAGTTAAGGAGAGTTCTCCTTCCTTCCTCCTTTTCGTCCTCAGCTACTACCTTTGCCTTTATCTCAATGCTTTTCTTGATGGCCGGGATGAGTGGCTCCTCCTTCAATTCTAGAAGATTGCCAGCCTCCCTTTCCAGGAAGATACAGAACTCAGGGTCGAAGACCATCCCGTATTTTACTACCTCTGCCCACCCGGAAGTAAACTCCCGCCTACCAAGGCTGGCCAGGGTATCCACATCCGCCACCACCAGAAAGGGTTGATAGAAAGAACCAATGAGGTTTTTAGCCTGGGGGTGGTTCACGCCCGTCTTTCCCCCGATGGCAGAATCTACCATGGAAAGAAGGGTAGTGGGAACCTGAACCAGAGGGATACCCCGTAGGAGCGTGGCAGCTACGAATCCGGCCAGGTCTCCCACCACTCCCCCACCCAGGGCGACGATAATATCTTTTCTTTCCACCTTCCTTTCTACCAGAAAGTCATACACCCTGGATACCTCGCCTAACTCTTTGGTGTCCTCCCCGGCGGGCAAGATGAAGAAATTAGCATCGAAGCCGCCATCCGAAAGGGAGGAAAGAGCTCTATTTCCATACCGGGGAAATACAATATCATCAGTTATAACATGGGCTTTCCCCTGAAGGCCTATCTTCTTCATGGTCTCCCCCAGGCGGGATATTCCCCCCCGGTCCACAAATACCGGATAACATCTGGTGGGGGTGGTCATAGTGATGGGACACCTCTCCCAGGGACGCCCGAGGTAACTCCACCCCCTTAAGATCTCCGTACTCACCTCATCCGGGGTGAGGCTATCGGTGTGGACAGTCCAATCAGCTAAAGCATGATAGTAAGGATTGCGAGAGGACTTGAGGGCTTCCACGTTCTTAAGGGCATCCCCACTGCCCAGCAAGGGACGAATATTTCTTCTATCCTCCTGCATACGCTCAAATATGGTAGCCTCCGAGGCTTCCAGCAAAATCACCACTCCACTTTCCTTCATCAGCTTCCTGTTGTCTGCGTCCAGGATGGCTCCCCCACCACAGGCTAGAACCTTACCCTCATCCTTACATTCCTTGCGGAGCAGTTCCTTCTCCAGGAAGCGAAACTGTTTCTCGCCATCCTCAGAGAATATCCGGGAAATGGTCTTACCCTGTCTTTTCTCTATCTGAGCATCAAGGTCGACAAACTCAAACCCCAGTCTTTGGGCTAACCTCTCTCCACCCCTGGATTTACCGGTATAAGAAAAACCGATCAGGATAATATTTCCTTTACCCACTCTACTCCCTCCCGGTAGTCTCTACTTCCCAGTTCAGAAGGATAGCCAGGATTGCTTTCTAAGATGATAGGACAGTCATTTTGAGGGGCTATTATGTGAAGAAAATGCTCGATGTCTATCCACCCTTCGTCTGGATTTTGGTGGGGATGGACAGGGATATGATGGAAGGAGAGATAATCCCCTAGCCCTCGGTTATTCCAGACATGGACAGAGCCTATATAGGGAAGCATCTCGGAGGCCATCTGGTAGAGATCAAATCCCAGGATCTTAGAGCTTATGTGCATGTGACCGCAGTCAAAGCAGTAACGAAGGTAGGGAAAGGAAGAAACTCGCGCTAAAAAGTCGAAATTTAAAAGAGGAGTAGGGCCAGTACCCTCAATATGGATGGGAATACTGTATCTCTTCCCCAGTTCGGATAGGAGCTCGGCGCTCTCCCGGCCAATCTCCTCCAGGCTATGATAGTCGTCTATCCCCAGTGAAGGAGAGGGGTAATGAACCACTATATATTGGGCCCTGAACTCAGAAGCAAGTTTCAGTGTCTCCTCCACCATCCGAAGATAAAGCTTTCTCTTATCAGGGTCTTCATCACAGATGAATGACCAGGTAGCCATAGCCGGATACCAGGATGGCTTAACTAACGGAACATGAATACTTGAGCTAAGGTTATAGCGATAAATCTCTTGCTTGAGCTTAAGGGTTTCCTCCCGAGGAAAATTTAGAAATTCCCCTCTCCTGAGACCATTTTGCAGAATTACCTCCTCGAAATGGTCCATCCCATGACAGTTAAAGCCTAGCCTATCTTCCCCTTCCACTTATCTCCTGGATGTAGCCCTGATAGTTGCGCTTGGTCTCTTTTATGTTGTCACCCCCAAACTTCTCCAGCATGGCATCAGCTAAGACCAGGGCCAGCATGGCCTCCCCAATTACGGCGGCGGCGGGAACAACGCAGACATCGCTCCTCTCAAAGTGAGCCAGGGCTTTTTCACCCGTCTTGAGGTCCATCGAAGGCAGGGGCTTACCCAGAGTAGGCACCGGCTTTACTGCCCCCCTTACCACAATGGGTTCCCCATTGCTCATCCCTCCCTCAATCCCCCCGGCATGGTTTGTGGCGTGCCTGAAGAAAGGAAAATTATCGGCTGGCTCAATGATATCGTGAGCCTCCGATCCCTTAAGCTCAGCTAATCGAAAACCCTCTCCAACCTCCACGCCCTTTACCGCATTTATGCTCATAATGGTTTGAGCGATCCGCCCATCAAGCTTTTTATCCCACTGAACATGGCTTCCCAATCCCGGGGGAACCCCTGTTGCCCGTACCTCAAAAATTCCCCCCAGCGTATCCCCCTCTTTTTTGGCCCTGTCTATCAAAAGTGTTGCCTCTTCTTCACTTATTGCTATCCTGACCTCCCCAATGGCCAGGACATGGCTTCGGACCTGGATGCCAAATTCGGCCAGGAACCTTTTGGCCACTGCCCCTGCTGCTACCCTGGCGGCCGTTTCCCTGGCACTGGCCCTCTCCATAATGGGGCGAAGGTCAGAAAGACCATATTTTATGGCTCCAGCAAGGTCAGCATGGCCAGGACGGGGACAGGAGGGGCCCACGACTTCCTGCTCCCCTTTCCAATCTTTATTTCCAATTAGAAGGGAGATGGGGCTTCCCATGGTGACTCCTTGATACAGTCCAGAGAGGATTTCCACTTCATCCTTCTCTATCTGCATTCTTTCCCCCCTGCCATATCCCTTTTGCCTTCGGGAAAGCTCATCATTGATATATTCCTCATCCAGGGGCAATCCATAGGGCATTCCTTCAATGATGGCAGTCAACGCCTTCCCGTGGGATTCACCGGCAGTAAAAAAATGAAGATGGCTCACTCTCTCCATTTTACATCGGGTGTCAGAGTAATGCGAAGCGTTTTACGATTATGAGAGGTATGAGCCAGGGGAACTTCTACTCGCGGTGGACGACTCTGTACGCCGCCGGAATGACGATGAGGGTGAGTATGGTGGAGGTCAGGAGACCTCCAATGACTACTATGGCCATGTCAGTCACGATAACTCCTCCATAGGCCCCGCCAAAGGAAAGGGGCAGGAGAGCAAACATGGTGGTAAGGGCAGTCATGAGGATGGGCCGCAGCCTGACCCTTCCTCCTTCTACCAGGGCATCGTTAACGCTCATACCCTTCTTTCGCAGTTGTTCTACAAACACCAAAAGGACAATGGCGTTGGTGAGGACGATTCCCTCCAGCATCACTATTCCCATAAGCCCCACCACCCCCACTGGTCTTTGCAGGATGAACAGGCTCAGAAATGCTCCTATCAGTGCCAGAGGGAGGCTGAGCATAATCAATCCCGAATTTATGAATGAGCGAAAGATGGCGGTCATGGTGAAGTAGAGGAGGATGACTGCTGCCACGATGACGATGAGCATCCAGCGGAAGTTTTCCTGCATTAGCTCCTCCACTCCTCCCATCTCTACCTCCACTCCAGTATGAGGGATGAGCTCGATGTCGCTTTCTACTTCTGAGATTACCTTACCCTTGTCCCTGCCGGCGATGGTGGCGTTGATGAAATGTGCCCTAGCTTGATTGTAGTGGCGTATACCCAGGGGAGGGGAGGGAATTTCTATAATCTCAGCAATGTCTGCGAGAAGAATGGGGGTTTCCTTACCTACGTATAGACCTTTGAACTCTTCTTTCTCCTTAAGGTCAAGCCCTTTGACATATACCTCATACTCCCTATCCGGAAGCGGGGCAAAGCCCACCAGTTGGTCTTCCCTCATCAAGCACAATTCTTCCTCTACCTCAGGGGGGGAGACTCCGTAAGCCTGGGCTCTCTCATAGTCAATCTGAGGAAAGGCCTGGGGCAAAGGCTCATATATTGTGCTACTAATGCCAGTTATCCCCTCGGTAGTTTCGAGTAAGCCTATAATTTCTTTCCCTACCCCTTCTACTTCCTCCTTATCCTTGCCTGAGAGAGTGATGGCCAGGGAGCTTGTCCCCATTCCCATGTTATTCATCATCTCCTCCTGGGTATAGGCCGTGACCTCTGCCCCTTCGATCTCACCTGCTCTTTGGTTGAACTTATCCCTTTCTTCCTCGAGGTTTACCCCTTTTTCCAAAAAGACGATGGTCTCGGCAAAGCTGGTGGTGTTTGCCCCAAAGAACAACCCCCCCAGGGAGGTAAAAGATATTATGCCCCCTCCAGCCACATCTACCCCAGCTCCCATGGAAAGGTAGTCCTCAGCCCTCAAGTTCTCCTTTATGATTTCCTCGGCTCTTGATACCTTATCCGCCACCTCACGGGTGGAGCTTCCCAGAGGGAGTACACTGTCCACTATCAGGATTTCCTGCTCCATCTCGGGAAGGAGATAGGTACCGGTGATGGGGATAGTTCCCAGGCTTCCCAGAAAGACGACCATAGTAGTTATGAGCGTAGCCCGGCGGTGGTCTAAGGACCAGTGCAGGGCTCGGCCATATATCCGGTGATACCAGTTATCGGTGCTGCCCTCCCCGGTTTTCCCGACCGAGATAAAGTTACACAGCGCTGGCACTAAGGTAAGGGCGATGACGAGAGAGGCGAAAAGGACCAGGGCCAGGGTGATAGCGAAGGGGCTGAAGATCTCATAGGCTATTCCCCCGATGAAGAAAATGGGGACCAGTATAACCACCATAACCAGGGTGGCGGAGGTAATGGCACCCGCCACCTCCCGCGATCCTTCGATAGCCGCCTCTGAAAAGGGCTTCCCCATCTTAAGGTGGCGATAGATATTCTCTACCACCACGACGGTATTATCTATCACCTTTCCTACCGCTACTGCTATTGCTCCTAAAGTGAGGATATTGATATTCAATCCGCAAAGGTACATGAGGAGAAAACCCAGGAATATGCTTAAGGGTATAGAAAGAGCGGTGATGAGAGAGGCACGGAGGACGAACAGGAACAGGAAGATAACGAGTATAGCCAGAATCATTCCCAATATTGCCTGCTTTGCCAGCTCACCGATGCTACCCTTTATGTACTCTGACTGGTCGAAGATGATATCCGTCTCCAACCCCGGAGGAAGGGCAATATGTTCAAGCGTTGATTTTACCTTGTCAGCTACCTCCACGGCGTTAGCATCAGGGGTCTTGCTTATCATTATCCCCACCCCTGGCTCACCGTTGAACTGAGCGATGGGATTTCCCCCCGGATAGTCGATGTTGATGCTGGCTACATCGGTGAGCATCACATCCGGGGAGAGAGGTATAGCTCCTATTTCCTCAAGTGAAGAGAATTCCTGTTCCTCCAGAACGCTCGTAAGCTTGGCGAAGGATACTTTATGCTGACTCATCTTTTGAGGATCAGGGCTTACGATGACCTGCCTTGTTACCTCACCGCCCATAATCTCCTGTCCGGGGAAGAAGCTTATCCCCTCAACCTTTTTGAGCTCAGGAAGAATAACCTTCTCAGCAACCTTACGGGCATAGTCTGGCTCTATACCTTTCCCCCCCACTCCCACGTCCATCACCGGCATCATTTCCAAGCTGGCTGACATAACTACGGGAGGTATGGCCCCCAAAGGTAGCTGCCTCTGGGCTATGTTTTGCTCAATGATTTCCTGGGTCTTCTCAGTATCGGTGCCAAAGGGAAACTCGGCCATGACCGCCGACATTCCTCCCGCGGATAAGGACATCATGCTGTGAAGGTTGGGGATGGAGACCACACTCTGTTCAATAGGGATGGTGATCTTCTCCTCTACCTCCAGAGGGTTGGTAATGTGGGAACAAGGGGTTATTATGATGTAGGCAGGATAGGACAGGCTGGGCAAAAGCTCCATCTTCATATGGATCATAGCCCCTACCGAGGCTATGATCAGGAGGGCGCTGACCACGAAGGTAACTATCCTGTGCTGAATACATAGCTTAGGTAAATATCCCATTTCAGTTTATGGTAGGCCTCATATCAGGACAGGGCTGCCAATCGGAAATGGGGACTATCTTTCCTTTCTGTACCTCCATTATCCGGGCATAGGTCAGGCTTCTCTTACCGGGAGGAATCTGGCATATGGTCAAACCTAAGGAATCGACCTCCTTCCCCTTTTCTAGCTCCTTGAGTATAGCCTCACCGTTTAAACCCCCCCAACCTACCTCATCCACCACCCGGCCTATCAATTCCACCCCCACCATCCCCATGGTGAAAATGGATAGATAGGTAAGAGACCTTTCCCCCGGTTTCCTTCCCTCGTGCTCAAATACCTCGCTTATTTCCTTGATTCCGGGGTTATCTACCTCATCCCAGGAGCAAATGGGGCTTACTCCTGCTGCTCCCTCCGCCAGCTTCCCCAGAGGAAGAAGGGCCTGAGGGTCCATCCCTATGCTTCCTAAACCCAGTTTGACCTTACCCAGAAGTCCTGCCTTTTTAAACGAGGCTCCGCCCATCTGTAGGAAGGGCCCCCCCAGGTTGAGATATATCCAGTTTGCCCCCCGCACCTTTATTCTTTTAAGTTGGGGGGTGATATCCAGGGCAGTTATGCCCAGAGAGATTGTCTCCCGGGCTACCACCTTCACTCCCGCCTGCTCGCAAAAGGCCAGGGTTTCCTTAGTTATATGAGCCGAAGTCAAAGGAATACCCTCCATGGTAAGGAGAGCAAGCCTGGGCCTTTCTTCATTTTTTGAGAGCCAATCGATGAATAGAGCAAACTGATCCTCATATGTGGGCATAATGGCAAAAGTGTATCCGGCTGGATATAGGGTGGGTATCCGGGCATCAGTGGTAAAGCATACGATCTTATCCTCATCAAACCTGGACTTAAGCGCCTGGGTTGAGCCAGAGATGAAATCGGTATTGACCACCAGAGGTAGCCCTGCTCTTGAAACCTCATTGTAGTAGGAAATTGTCTCTTCCTCAAGCCCGATAAAAAGGCTCGAAATATCACCCCCACCCCCCATAAAAAGCTCTACCAGATTCACCGGCTTTGCTTCTTTCTTCCCCCCCTGAAGCACAAATTCTACCGGGACTCCTCTCACACCCCCCCGGCTATTTATCCACCCCTCAACATCGGCCAGGGCGTTTTTTACTGGGAAAAAGCTTTCTATCAGAGGATGGGCGAAGTCCCCCATCACATAGATAGATACCCTGGATGTTGCGGCCGCTGGCGTTGGCACTGCCATCCCCATAAAAAAAATGATAGCCAGTATGAGGTTTATGCTTGCTCGTTTCACGCCAAGACAGAAATGGATATACAATGTAAGTTACATTATATCATGGATGGGAAGAGGTATGTCTTCTTCGATCACACCGCTGATGTGGGCATCATAGCCTATGGCAAGGACTTCCGGGAGGCCCTGGAGAATGTGGCCTGCGCCATGTTCAGCATTATGGTGAACCTCAAGGAGGTGAACGAGGCCATCTGCCGTATAATAGAGGTAGAAGGAAGGGAGGAGGAATTGGTGGTGAACTGGCTCAATGAACTTTTGTATCTTTTCGACGCCGAGAGCCTGGCGTTTTGCCGTTTTGAGGTGAAGGAAATGAGCAAGGATAAGATGAAGGCTTTGGCATTTGGTGAAAAACTAGACCCTAAAAAACATAAGTGTAAGATGGGAGTGAAGGCGGCCACTTACCACCGGCTCACCGTAGCGAAGGAAGGGGAAGTGTATAAGGTTCAGGTGATCCTGGATGTATAAGCTCAGGAGGCTGGATGAATTCCGCTGGGAGATTCCCCCTTCCTATAAGCCGGGGATGAGGACATCCGGGCTCATCTATGCTTCAGAAGATATGATGGAGCAGATGAAGGAAGAGCAAGTGCTGGAGCAGGTAGCCAATGTGGCCTTCCTGCCGGGGATTGTAGGCTATTCCCTGGCTATGCCCGATATCCACTGGGGTTATGGCTTTCCCATAGGGGGGGTGGCGGGAACCAGGGTGGAGGATGGGGTAATCTCCCCCGGGGGAGTGGGGTTCGACATCAACTGTGGGGTAAGGCTCCTGAAGACCAATCTTACTTCCTCCGAAGTGGCTCCCAGGATGGAGGAGCTTATGACCAAGCTTTTCCAGCGTATCCCCTCCGGCCTGGGTTCACAAGGGAAAATAAGGGTGGGGGAAAAGGAAATGAAGGAAGTGCTGGCTGAAGGAGCCTCCTGGGCAGTGGAGAGAGGACTAGGAGAAAAGGAAGACCTTGAGCTGTGCGAGGAAGAGGGATGTATTAAGGATGCCGGCACAAGCAAGGTGAGCGACAAGGCCAAAAAGAGGGGAATACCTCAACTGGGAACATTGGGGTCAGGAAATCATTTCCTGGAAGTGGAAGCGGTGGAAGAGATATATGATAAAGAGACAGCAAGAGCGTTTGGGATTGAGGAGGTGGGCCAGATACTCGTTCTTATCCACACCGGTTCTCGGGGTTTAGGCCACCAAATATGCACCGACTATGTTAAGCTTATGGGAGAAGCAGTCCGTGAATTCCACATTGAA
Organism: Dehalococcoidia bacterium UBA3088; assembly: GCA_002367275.1. Classification (GTDB taxonomy): domain Bacteria; phylum Chloroflexota; class Dehalococcoidia; order UBA2247; family UBA3088; genus UBA3088. Next base: position 20,538 of record DFBE01000006.1, read on the forward strand.
CTTCCCGATAGGCAACTTGCCTGTGCCCCCTTAAGCTCTGCCTATGGGAAAGATTACCTTTCTGCCATGAAGTGTGCTGCCAACTATGCCTGGGCCAACCGTCAATGCATCACCCACTTCACCAGGGAATGCTTCAGGGAAGTTTTTGGACAGACGAATCTCGATCTCATCTACGATATAGCCCACAACATCGCCAAATTGGAGACCCACACTGTGGATGGGAAGAAGATTTCCTTGTGCATCCACCGTAAGGGGGCTACCCGGGCCTTTCCCCCTCATCATCCTGACCTTCCTTCTCGATATAAGGATGTGGGCCAGCCTGTGCTCATTCCCGGGGATATGGGAAGATATTCCTATGTAGCCGTAGGGACGGAAAGAGCGCTTTCTGAGACCTTCGGCTCCACCTGCCATGGGGCAGGCAGATTGAAAAGCCGGGGGGAGGCCAAAAGAGAGCTTAAAGGGGGGGAAGTGGCATCTGAGCTTGCCTCACGGGGCATCGTCATCAAGACAGGAAGTATTTCTTCTCTGGCTGAGGAAGCCTCTCTGGCATATAAAGATGTAGCTCAAGTAATGGAAGTAGTGGATAGGGCAGGAATATCCAGGAAGGTGACAAGATCAAGACCGCTGGGGGTGGTAAAAGGTTGAGAGCCAATACTCCAGGCTATCTGCCAGCGCTAGCCAGCTGGCCTCGATGACATTGGTGGAGCTTCCTACTGTCCTCCACTCCCTCTTACCATCACTTGCTTCAACCAGCACCCGAATAGTGGAGGCCGTTCCTCTACTCTCATCTAAAATACGCACCTTATAGTCTACCAGTTCCACCTGACAGAGCTCAGGGTAAAACTCCAGCAGTGCTTTGCGCAAGGCGCGATCTAAAGCGTCCACCGGCCCGTTACCCTCTGAGGCGGTGTGCATCAGCTTACCATTCACCTTTATCTTGACTGTCGCCTCGGCCAGCACTTCCCCTCCATCTGCAGTGGGCCTCCTCCGCTTCTCCACCATCACCATGAAGTCTACCAACTCGAAAGGTGGCCGGTAGTCAGGTGAGGAGCGGAAGAGTAAAAGGTCGAAGGAGGCTTCGGCGCCGTCGTACTGGAAGCCTTTTTGCTCTAAGTCTTTTACCTCCATCAGGATGACCTGTGCCTTCTCGGGGTCGATATCTATACCTTTTTCTCTGGCCTTGTGCCTGATGCTACTTCCTCCCGACAGCTCTGACACCAGCATCCTGCTCTCATTCCCCACCAGCTTGGGGTCTATATGTTGATAGCTTTGCGGCCATTTGGCCATCCCTGAAACATGAAGCCCCGCCTTATGAGCAAAAGCGCTCGCCCCAACATAGGGTGAGCGGGAAAAGGGACTGAGGTTAGCCACCTCGCTTATATAGCGTGAAATCTCGGTAAGCTTAAACAGATTTTCTGAATTTATGCAGTCAATGCCCAATTTAAGCTTGAGATTGGAAATGACAGAACAAAGATTGACGTTGCCACATCTTTCTCCATAGCCATTGATTGTCCCCTGCACCTGGGTGGCGCCGGCCTCCACTGCAGCCAGAGTATTGGCCACCGCCAGGTCGGCGTCGTTATGAGCATGGATGCCTAAGACAACAGGGCATTTTTCCTTAATTGCCTTGACCATGGAGATGATATCCTGGGGTAGCGTGCCTCCATTGGTATCGCATAAAATCACGCCGTCTGCCCCGCTTTCCGCGGCCAGAAGCACCACCTTGAGAGCATAATCTGGACTGGACTTATATCCATCAAAGAAGTGCTCAGCATCGAAGAACACCGACATCCCATAAGATTTAAGCCAGCGGATGGATTCCCCCACCATGGCCAGGTTTTCCGCAAGCGTAGTTCCCAGAGTATTCTTGACTTGAGCATCCCAGGACTTTCCCACAATGGTAACCACCTTCGGCCCCGCCCGCCGTAGATGCTGAAGTCCAGGGTCGTCTTCTGCCCTTGTCTTCGGTTTTCGGGTGGAGCCAAAAGAGGTAAGGCGAGCGTGAGAGAGGGAGACATTCCTGGCCCGCTCAAAGAACTCATCATCTTTAGGATTTGCCCCCGGCCATCCTCCCTCGATGAAATCAAACCCCAGATCATCCAGCTTTCTTAGGATCTTCAATTTATCTTCTACCGAAAAGGATATTCCTTCCTGTTGGGCCCCATCTCTTAGAGTAGTATCATAGATGCAGACCTTCATAGCTTCTCCAGAGCCACCCGGGCAGCCTCCTCCTCGGCCATCTTTTTGCTTTTCCCCTTTCCCCTTCCCCACACCTTTCCTCCTGCCTTCACCTCAACGGTGAACTCAGGCTCATGGTTTGGTCCTCTTTCCCCTACCACATGATAGCGAGGAAGCTCCCTCATCTGACTCTGAACCTTCTCCTGAAGCTGGGATTTGAAGCTTTTTTCCGCCCCCTGACTATTGAGCACCTCCCGGAGGATAAACTCTTCCATTTCAGGGAATCCCTGGTCTATGAATATAGCTCCGATGAGGGCCTCCAGCGTTCCAGCTAGGTTTCGCTTTTTTTCTCCCCCCCCACTTTTCTCCTCCCCCTTGCCCAGATAAAGATACTCTCCCAGGTTCAGGTGGAGAGCAAGCTGGGCCAGATTGTCTCCACAGCCAAAACTAGCCCGAAGCTCAGTCATCTCTCCCTCATTTAGGGGAGGCTGTCTCTTATATAGCTCACAAGCGATCACCATAGAGAGAAGGGCATCCCCCAGGAACTCCAGCCTCTCATTAGAGTTAAGGCCAGGGTTCTCATTCAGATAGGAACGATGGGTGAGCGCTTCCTTAAGCAGCCCCTTATCTTCGAACACCACCTGTATATCCTTCTCCAGCTCAGAAAGATTCTTTTCCTCCATTCTCTTTTACTACGCTACGGTCTTAACCTTCTCTCCTACCAAAGCTATCTTGCGGACATCATCAATCGTGGCGGCAAAGGTGAACTTGAGCTCTCCCTTTATGTCTGACGGAACCTCCCTAATGTCCTTCTCATTGTCCTGGGGAAGGATCACCTCTCTGAGCCCAGCGCGGTGAGCGGCCAGCACCTTCTCCTTTACTCCTCCTATCGGAAGCACTCTTCCCCGGAGGGTAATTTCACCTGTCATTGCCACTTCCTTCCTTACCGGCCTTCGGCTCAGGGCGGATATCAGGGAGATGGTCATGGTTATCCCCGCCGATGGTCCGTCCTTGGGTATGGCACCTTCAGGAATGTGGATATGGATATCATTTTTGTCGTAGAAGCCACCATCCACTCCTAAAGATGAAGCTATAGAACGGGTATAGGTAAGAGCGGCCTTAGCCGACTCCTGCATTACCTCACCTAACTTGCCGGTCAGGATAAGTTTTCCCTTACCCGGGACGACGCTGGTTTCTACCAATATAATCTCCCCACCGCTGGGCGTCCAGGCCAGCCCGGTAGCTACTCCTATCTCATCAGTTCTCTCAGCAATCTCATAACGGAACTTAGGGGAACCCAGCAGTTCGTAAAGCCGATCCACGGTAATCTCTTGTTTTGTTTCCTCTCCCGAAGCCACCTTGCGGGCTACTTTACGGCAAATGGCACCTATTTCCCGCTCCAGGTTTCTCACCCCTGCCTCCCGGGTATAACTCTTTACCACCTCTCGAATTGCCTCCGGGGTGAAGCTGATAAGGCCTTCTGAAAGGCCATTCTCTTCTACCTGACGCACGACCAGAAATCGGCGGGCAATCTCCACCTTCTCATATTCTGTATATCCAGGAAGGTCGATTACCTCCATCCTGTCCCGGAGCGCTGGAGGTACAGGGTCGACGATATTGGCCGTGGTGATGAACATCACATGCGATAGGTCGAAGGGTACATCTAAGTAGTGGTCGGTAAAGGAAAAATTTTGCTCCGGGTCAAGCACTTCCAGGAGGGCAGCGGCGGGGTCACCACGAAAATCGATCCCCATCTTATCCACCTCATCCAGCATAAATACCGGGTTTCGGGATTTAGTCCTTTTTAAACTCTGAATGATGCGACCAGGCAGAGCTCCCACATAGGTACGACGGTGACCTCTGACCTCTGCCTCATCCCTTATTCCCCCCAGTGAAAGATGGATAAAATTTCTCCCCAGAGCCCGGGCGATAGACTTTCCTAAAGATGTTTTTCCCACCCCCGGCGGCCCCACAAAACATAATATAGGCCCCTTCATATCTTGCTTCAACTTCCGGACGGCCAAAAACTCCAGAATTCTTTCCTTCACCTTTTCCAGGTCATAGTGGTCCTCATCTAAAACCTTAGATGCCCTTTCTATGTCCAGGTTGTCGGGAGTTTCTATCGACCAGGGGAGGCCCACCAGCCAATCGAGGTAGGTGCGGGAGATGCTGTATTCAGGGGCAGCCGTGGGCATACGAGAAAGGCGGTCAAGCTCTCTTTCTGCCTCCTTCTGGACCTCCGGAGGCATCCCGACCCCCACTACCTTTTCCCTGAGTTCTTCTACCTCCTTGGTTCTCTCGTCCACCTCACCCAACTCTTTTTGAATGGCCTTCAACTGTTCTCGTAGATAGTACTCCTTCTGAGCTTTATCCACCTCCCCCTTTATCTGGGATTGTATCTTAGAGCCCAGCTCCAGTATCTCCAGCTCCCGATTGAGGTAGTAAATAAGCTCTCTGATCCTCTGGGAAACATCCAGGGTCTCCAGTATTTTTCTCTTTTCTTCTTGGTGAAGATTGGTGTTGGAGGCAATGAAGTCAGCTAAGTTTCCCGGCTCAGATATATTCATGGCGGCGACCCCTATTTCCTCGGGGAGGTTGGGGGCCAGCTTAACCACCTTCTGGAAGAGGTCGCTTAAGTTACGCACCAGGGCTTCCAGCTCAGTATTCCTTTCCACCTTCTCCTCACACACCTCTACCTTTCCCTGAGGGAAGGGCTCATGCTGGGTTATTTCCTTAAGGTAAACTCGGGCTAACCCCTGCAGGAAGGCCCGGATGGAACCATCGGGTAACTTGAACATCTTTCCGATGAGGGTGGCTGTGCCTATGGGGGAAGCGCTATCCTCGGTGGGAGGGGGGAAGATGCCTATTATCTTATCTTTGCTTATCACCTGGTCTATAATTCGTACTACCCCCTCATCCTCCGTACCAAAGGGCACAATGAGAGAGGGATAAATAATCACATCCTCACTTAAGAGCAAGGGTACTTCAGGGGGAATAGGAAGAGATGTTCTAGCTTCCATGAGTTTAGATTAGGGTAATAGTCCTTACCTGAACATGATAGGTTCCTTCGCGGGCAGAAGCCCTGGGGAGAACTATCTTCAAAATCCCCTCATCATAGAAGGCCTGAGCCTTGTCCGCATCTATCTTCACCGGTAGGTCAATCTTCCTCTCAAAGGGACCCTGGAATATCTCTACCTGATAGTAGGCTCTGGGCTCTCTTGTCTTCTCTCCCCTCCACCCTTTAATTACCAGACTTCCTGTATCGACGAATATCTCTATGCTCTCCTGCTTTACACCGGCCAGCTCTGCCCATACCTCCACCCTACCCTCGCTTTCAAATATATCCACGGCGGGCTCCCATATACGGAGGGAAAAGCGAACCTGAGGGGGCTTGGAGGTTTCCAGCCACTCCAGTAACCTTCCCACCTCCCGTCCCATAAAGGGATCAAACAAAGTCATATGCTCTATTATATGTCCATTCCCAATGTGATACAATTTAGAAAGCTATGGAATCCTTGACCACCAACAAGCTTAACCTGGATATAGTAGACCTGGGGAAGGTGAAGTGGATCGACGCAGAAAGGCCCGGTGAGGCAGAGATAGAGTACCTGACCCATAATTTCCCCTTTCACCCTCTTGACTTGGATGATTGTCTATCCAGGGTACAGTTGCCCAAAATAGATGAATATGAAAAATATATCTTCATCGTTCTTCATTTCCCTCTGTTCAGTAAAATAGAGAGGCTTACCTTACCCTCACAGGTCTCCATCTTCATCTCCTCATCTTACCTCGTCACTCTACACCAGGGGAGCCTTAAGCCTATAACCAAGCTATTCTTAAACCTGAAGCTTCACCCCGAGGACAAGGAGGAATACCAGGGGAGCCCAGGCTACCTTCTGTACAGAATAGTTGACCGTCTGGTGGACTACTGCTTTCCCATCTTAGGGAAGATGGGGGAAAACACCGATCAAGTAGAGGAGAACATCTTCTCCGCTGATGCCCGGAAGATGATAGAGGAGATCTCGGTTCTTCGTCATGACATCATTTCCTACCGGCGTATCGTGTGGCCCTTAAGGTCGGTAATTGCTGCTCTAGAGGAGAAGACGCGTCGCTTCACCACTGAGGACCTCACCGCCTACTGGGGGGATGTGGTGGACCATATCGATAAGATAAGCTATACCTTAAGTGGGTATAAGGAGATGATTGAGGGCTTAAACGATACGGTGAACTCTCTTTACTCCCACCGTATAAGTGACGTGATGAAGGTTCTCACGGTTATGGCCACCATTATGCTCCCATTATCCGTGATCACTGGAATGTACGGTATGAATATTGACCTTCCTGGGCAAAGTTCTCCGCAAGCCTTTGCTAGTATCCTGGGCATCATGCTCGCCGTCGTGGGAGGAATGCTCTTCTTCTTTCGCCATCATCACTGGATCTAAGGTGAAGTTTATCGCTGACTCCAACGTGGGAAAGCTAGCCCGATGGCTTCGGGCGATGGGCTATGACACTTACTTTGAGAGGTCGATCGATGATGAAAAGTTAGTGGAGATCGCCCGGACTGATGAGAGGGTAATTCTGAGTCGGGATAACCAGATGATGAAGCGGAAGATAATCCGGGAGGGGAAAGTTCGGGCCATACTCATCGAGGATGATATGCCCTGGTCTCAGATAAGTCAGGTGATAGGGAGGCTGAACTTGGATACCTCGGCCGCCTTTAGTCGTTGTCTGGAGTGCAACCAGACTTTAGTGCCCAGATCAAAGGAAGAGGTGCGGTGTTCAGTCCCACCTTATGTTTTTCTCACCCAGGATAAGTATATGGAGTGCCCTTCATGCCACAGGCTTTACTGGAGGGGAACGCACTGGCAAAGGATGAACACCAGGCTTGCGGCAGTATGCTCCGGTCTCAATCATCAGGGAAGATTGTAAAATAAGCAATATGATTTGTTTGAGGTGAGGGTGTAGATGTTTTGGCGTAAGAAGATAGCCGTGGTCAGCCTTAAAGGAAGCATCGGAGGAGGGATAAACCCTCAAGCCACGGTCAGGCTTTTGGATGGGTTAAGCAAGAATGGAAAGATACGGGCAGTGGTATTGAACATCGACAGCCCTGGTGGAGGGGCAGGACCCTCAGAAACTTTATACATGGCAGTAGCCAGACTCTCTCAGAAGAAACCGGTGGTGGCCTACTTTGAGGGTATGGGGGCTTCAGGAGCTTATGAGATGGCTATTCCAGCTACCAGGATTGTGGCTCCCCGGTCTGCTCTTATCGGCTCCATCGGGGTGATAAGTGCTAAGCTATCCCTGAAGGGGCTTCTGGAAAGATGGGGCATCAACCTCACCTTCATTAAAAGTGGAGAGCATAAGGATATGCTCGCGCCGCATCGGGAATTGACCAAAGAAGAGGAAATGATGGTTCAGAAGACTACCGATGAGCTATATGAGGATTTCATAAGCCGGGTGAGTGAAAGTCGCCACCTTCCCCCGGGGAAGGTGAGGGAGATGGCTACCGGAGAGGTTTTTTCGGGAAGGGTGGCCAGGGACTATGGGTTGGTGGATGAGAACGGCGACCTAAACCTGGCCATTGAGATAGCTTCTAAGCTATCCGGGGTTCCCTCTCACCGGGTAGTGTACGTAAGTCCAGGAAGGAGCTTGCTTCAGATGGTCATGGAACCCTGGTTTTAGAGGAGGATGGAATGAAAAGAAAATTCACAGCTATATTCGAGAAAGTTGAGGATTGGTATATCGGATATGTTGAAGAAATACCTGGTGTAAACACGCAAGGTAAAACACTCGAGGAGGTGCATGAGAATCTCTGCGAGGCGCTCAAGTTGATTCTTCAATCTAATAAGGAATTAACCCAAAAAGAGCTTGGAGACAGAAAATTCATACGTGAGGAAATCAAGATTGCCATTTAGTGAAGCGAAGGGATTTAATTCATCATCTAGAGAAGCATGGGTGTGTACTCCTTCGGGAAGGTAGGAAGCATACTGTTTACTACAATCCATCAAACCGAAAGACCTCTACAGTTCCAAGACATGCTGAGGTTGTGGACTTCCTTGCCCAAAAGATCTTTAGGGATTTAGGTATTCCTCCGGTTGGGAGTTCCTGAAGGGAGCTTTGGATGATCTCTTAACTTATATAAGGGGCGGTAATTGGTGTCGAAAATAAACTCCATTATACCCTTATTGCCCTTCCTGTGTCTTTTGCCATCTCTTCCCCTTGACTTTTAACCACATCCAACCACAATATTATTTAACGGCTATGAATGTATTAACGCTATTGTAACTGAGAGGCTTTGTTTGTATAACTCCAAGTTTGTCAGTATTGAACTTGGTCGAGCTGGACCCGCCATGAACAGTGCCAACATGACTGAAGATAGGTCATCGGCTGCGGAATCATTTCTCCGCTGTCCACTCTATTTCAATCAAAAGGAGGTTTAAGTGAAGGAGATTTTGGATATTCTGGAGCGTGACGGCCGGGCTACCGCGGAGAAAATATCCGCCATGACGGGCACTCCCCGTGAATCGATACAGGAGACCATAAAGCACGCAGAGGAAGAGAAAATTATCCTGAAGTATAAGGCGGTCATCAACTGGGAGAAGGTGGGGAAGGAGGAGGTATGGGCACTCATCGAAGTCAGGGTCAAGCCTCAGGAGGATGTAGGCTTTGATGCTATCGCTCAACGTATATCACGCTTTCCCTCTACCCACTCAGTTTACTTAATCTCGGGAACCTATGACCTTCTGGTGGTAGTGAAAGGTAAGAGCATGCAGGATGTATCCTCCTTTGTGGCCCGGAAGCTGTCTCTTCTTCCTTCCGTTCTCAGGACCACCACCCACTTCATGCTCAAACGGTATAAGGATGACGGGGAAATACTGGATGGTGGGGAGGAGGAAAAAAGGCTTCCCTTAAGTTTATAATAGTTTATACGATGAGCCTTATCGACTTCAGGAGTAAAGTTTCCTCAAGAGTAGCCAAATTTCCTCCCTCCGGGATACGAAAGTTCTTCGACCTCATCTCTGAGGAGGAGGGGGTTATCTCCCTGGGGGTAGGTGAGCCTGACTTTGTCACTCCCTGGCATATAAGAGAGAAAGCCATACGTTCACTCGAGGATGGCTTTACGATGTATACTTCCAACTCCGGGCTTTCTGACCTTCGAGAGGCTGTTTCTTCCCATCTTGAATCATACTATGGGCTCTCCTACCATCCCCAAAAGGAGATCCTGATCACCGTGGGAGTGAGTGAGGGACTGGACCTGGCCGCCCGAGCTATCCTTAACTCCCAGGACGAGGTTATCATCCCCGATCCCAGTTATGTTTCCTACGCTCCCTGTGTTCTCCTGGCTGGAGGTATTCCCAGCCTTGTACCTGTATTTCCTGAGGACGAGTTCAAGCTCAAGGCTCAAGAGGTGGAAGACCATATCAGTCCTGCTACCCGGGCCATACTTTTGGGTTATCCCGCCAATCCCACCGGGGCGGTCATGGAAGAAAAGGACCTCCTGCCCATAGCTCACGTAGTACATTCTTACAATCTCATGGTCATCTCCGATGAAATCTATTCTCAACTGGTGTACGACGGAGTGAAACATACTCCCTTTGCACTCCTCCCGGGTATGAGAGAGAGGACCATCCTTTTGGGGGGTTTATCCAAGGCCTATGCCATGACGGGGTGGAGGATCGGTTACGCCGCAGCCACACCTGAGATCATCGAGGCCATGATGAAAGTGCATCAATATGTTGCCATGTGTGCCCCCATAATGGGACAAATGGCAGCCCTCGAGGCGTTGAAGGCAGGAGAAGCCGATGTGGATGAGATGGTGGAAGATTATGATCGCCGCCGCCGATTAATGGTCAAGGGACTTAATGATATAGGCTTGCCTTGCTTTGAACCCAAAGGGGCCTTTTATGCCTTCCCCTCGGTGAAGAGTACTGGACTCTCCTCGGAGGAATTCGCTGAAAAACTCCTCTTGGAAGAGAAGGTGGCGGTAATTCCTGGCTCTGCCTTCGGGCAGTGTGGTGAGGGATATATTCGCTGCTGCTATGCTACCTCGTTAGCTGACATTGAGGAA
>DFBE01000080.1:0-9409 GCA_002367275.1 Dehalococcoidia bacterium UBA3088
CAATGAGGATCTTTTCCTCCGCAGACACAGAACTACCCCATACCAGAGCTGATCACTTCCTGTCTTCAACTTTATTGATGGAGAATTTGGTAAAGATGGGGTAAGTCAAGGAAGGCTTATGTATGGAAGAGCAATATTCCTAGAACAGCCAGGTACTTAAGTAGCGCTCTCCGGTGTCGGGTAAAATGACCACCATGAGCTTTCCTTCATTTTCCGGCCTTTTGGCTACTTCTAAAGCAGCCCATGTTGCTGCCCCGGAGGAGATACCGGCCAGGATTCCTTCCTCCCTGGCCAATCGCCGCGCCATCATCATTGCATCCTCGTCGGCGACCCGGATGATCTCGTCAACCAGATCCATTCTCAGCACTTCGGGCACAAACCCTGCCCCGATGCCTTGAATCTCATGGGAGCCAGGCTCGCCACCAGAAAGAACCGGAGAATCTCTCGGTTCAACAGCCACAGCCTGAAAACCTGGCTTTCTCTCCTTGATCATTTCTGCTATCCCGGTAATGGTGCCTCCCGTGCCCACTCCGGAGACCAGAATGTCCACTCTCCCATCAGTATCCTTCCAGATCTCTTCAGCAGTAGTCTGGCGGTGAATTTGAGGGTTGGCAGGATTTTTGAACTGTTGGAGCATGAAAGAATCAGGGTTACAGGCCGCTAGCTCCTGCGCCATTCTCACCGCCCCCAGCATCCCCTCCGCTCCCGGAGTTAGCACTATCTCTGCTCCAAAAGCGGCCAGAAGCTGCCTCCGCTCCTGGGACATGTTATCCGGCATGGTGAGAATTAACCGATAGCCCCTGGCAGCGCAGACGAAGGCCAGAGCAATGCCAGTATTGCCGCTCGTAGGTTCAATAATCAGCGTATTTTTCTCGATCAGCCCTGCTTTCTCAGCATCCTCAATCATGGAGACACCGATTCTATCCTTCACGCTGCCACAGGGATTGAAGAACTCTAGCTTTGCCACTACCTCTACGTTCATCCCTTGAGTTACCCTGTTCAGCCTAACTAGAGGCGTATTTCCGGTTAACTGGGTAATATCGCTGGCTATCCTCAGCATTTAAATCCCTCAACCCGACTTCCTGCCGCGACATTTCTTATGTCTGTAGACTCATGCTACAGCAGATTAGCCGATAGGAGATGTGACTAGATACTTAGCTTTTCCCTCTTCGTAAAGGTCGCCGCCATAAATATCGTTTATCACGGTGGCAGGAAAGTCTTCCGCTTCCAGGCAGCGGAGAGCCTCAGCTTCAAGGTCCTCATAGGCTATTACCTCTGCTTTCCGGATGCTCTTGGAAATGATAGCGCCGGCGCCGCCTATGGCACCCAGATACACTGCCTTGTATTTCACCATGGCATCTTTCACCACTTTTGACCTCGGCCCTTTGCCGATCATCCCCTTTGACCCCTCAGCTATCAAACGAGGCGAGTAAGCATCCATACGGCTGCTGGTAGTAGGACCGGCCGACCCGATTGGCCTTCCCAGCCTGGCCGGAGAAGGGCCCATGTAGTATATGGTGGCTCCCTTAATTTGGAAAGGCAGAGGTTTCCCTTGATCCAAAGCCTCAACCATTCTCTTGTGAGTGGCATCACGGCCAGCATACATAACGCCGGTGAGCAAGACATTATCTCCTGCTTTGAGACTCTTCAGTATCTCGTCAGTTAATGGAAGTACAACTTTTTTAGCTTTAACCACGATCATCCTCCTCTCTCACAGGGAAGGAGGGGAAAATTCCTGCAGGTTTGGAACTGTATAGCATGTCCTGGACACCGCACAACAACGGTGAGTTGACACGCTGCCCATTCCTATCAACTTGCTTTCTCTGGTATGCCGGTGGCCAGAATGGTCAGCCGAAACTTGTTTTCCATCTCAGGGTCGATGTTCAGGCCAAAGAAGATCACTGCCTGAGGATCTACTGCTTTAGCTATGGTCCTTCCTGCTTCATTCACCTGGTGGAGAGTAACATCTGACCCGCCCCTTACCGCAAACAGAACACCTTTAGCACCATTTATGGAAAGGTCGAGCAGAGGGTTTTGCAGAGCACTTTGGACAGCTACCTGGACCCCTTTGGGGCCTGAACCCTCACCGATGGCCATCAGAGAGGCGCCAGGATAGCCCAGAACTGTCTTTATGTCCGCCAGGTCCACATTTATATCTCCGGGTACATTCATTATGTCCGCTACCACCAGTATGCCCTGGGCTACCGCTTCATCAGCGAGCTTAAGGGCTTCTTGCATAGTAACCTCTTCAGGAACCATCCGGGTGAGGCGGTCATTGTGCACCAGTATTAGGTTATCTGCCTTTTCTCTTAATCTGGAGAGGCCCCCAATTGCCGTCTCCAGCCTCTTTCGCCCCTCCCAGGAGAAGGGTAATGTAACCATGCCCACGGTCATAGCGCCAGTTTCTCTGGCCACCTCCGCTACCACTGGAGCAGCACCAGTTCCGGTGCCCCCACCCAGCCCGGCAGTGATAAAAACTATATCTCTGTCCGCCAACATTTCCTCCAGGCTGGCGCGATCGCTGACGATGGCTGCTCTCCCTACCTCAACGTCGCCTCCGGCACCAAATCCTTTAGTGATGTTTCGGCCGATGGTGACCTTCCTCACCACATTGCTACTGATGCCCTGCAGGGCTTTCACGTCAGTGTTCACGCAAATAAAGGTGACACCGGTAACGGGACGCTCGGCTAACCGCCTCACTATGTTACCACCACCCCCGCCCACCCCCACCACGGCGATGTTGGCTATCCCCAATCCCTCCGGTGGTGGCATGGTCTCTCCGGTAGACTGTATATCGCTTCCCATCTCTGCCGACACATCAAATACTTCCTGCTTCATCTTTCTTCACCTCCAACAACTTTATTTGGCCTCAAGCTTTGATTGCTCGCTCATGGATGTCAAGAGCCAAAACCACATTTACACAATTTTACCAAAAAAAGGGTTTTTGCGCCAGTGGCATCTTAAACCTGCATCCTCTTCTTACTTCAGTATCGGTAACGCCGAGAGCTTTGTTTGCGTCCATCATCCTGGATACTATCGGTACAGATTGGATTATCCAGGGTGGTAACGATCTGTTGGCCCATTACACGTTGTTTAATCCTCAAGGTGGATTACCCTGCCCACCCCACCCCCTACGCACTTATCTGGATAAAGGGACCTTATCTCAGAGCCGAACATGGTGCAGTGGCAGGGGCAGATCAATTCAAGGTCTTTAAGTAAGTCAAATTCCCTGAAGCCGTGCAGGCCACCGATGAGAGCGTGAACCTTTCCCCATCTTGAGGCGGCCTTGAGTATATTTCCCACTCCGGGGTGAGAGCACCCCGCAATCACCACCACTCCCCTTTTGGTTCTGACGGCCAGAGATTGCTCTATGCCCTTAAGCTCCCCAGTGGAGAAAATGTTGTCATGGATTTCCAGAGGGTCTTTGATACTTACCACCTTTCCTGCACCAGGAGGTGCAGGGTAAGAAGTGGGGATATATACCTTGACTTCCTTGTTTGCCACCAGAAGGTCCGGAAGTCCACCAGCGTGGTCCCAGTGAGCATGAGAGATGAAGACTTCGGAGATAGAGCTGGGGTCGATGCCCAGCTCTATCATATTGGATAGGAGCAGGGAGCCATCTGCCCCGGTATCGAATAAAATCGGGGGGGCATCCTTCACCTCCACCAGGCAGGAAAATCCATGGCCCGCTCCCAGGCCTTCCTTATAGACCTCATTATCATAGATAAGGGTGACCTTCATCCTACCTCCAGTGAATCTCGCACTACCTCAGTGAAGTAGGCCACCTTCTTGGTCAACCCCTTCTTTCGGGAGGCATAATTCAGGTGGAAGCAACAAAAAGGGCAGGTGCTGACGATAGAGTCAGTTTCTATCATATCCAAAAGATTGTATGCTGTCTGAAGGGAGAGGTCCCGGTAAACCATCCTGACTCCTCCTCCAGCACCACAGCAGGGAGCTTCCTTCCCCCTTTCCTTCATTTCTCTGAGTTCAGCGCCACAGCAGCCAAGAACTTTCCTGGGCTCCTCAATTATACCTTCTGCTCTGCCCAAGCGACAGGGGTCTTGATAGGTTATGACCTTGTGAACTTTCTTCAGGGGAATTTCCGGGGCGCTCGCTATCACCTCTGCTATATGGCAAATGGAGATGTCTAGCTCACCGAGGAGCCGGGGGTAAAAGTGCTGAAAACAGTACTGGCAGGCAGGACATAGAGCGATGATCCTCCGGATGCCCAGTGACCTGAACCTCTCCAGGTTTTTGAGGAAGTACTCGTGAGCAAGGTCAATCCTCCCATTTTCGTAGAGGAGAGTTCCGCAGCATTCCTCATCGGGGAGAAGCATGAAATCGACCTTCAGCCGCTTCAAGACCAGGTAGGCTGAAGCTGCTGCCTCCTTCAGGATGTAGGCGGCAAGGCATCCTACATAAAGAAGAGTATCAGACTCCTTGCCAGGAAACTCCTCTGGCAACCAATCCAGCCTTCTTTCTGGATCACCGTTCGCCGCATTTCCGCAGGTTAAGACTTCCTCAATGGCCATCTTCTGCTTTTCGGGGGGGCCTACTCCTCTTTTAACCAGCTCGCTTCGGGCGGCAAAAACAGCGTCGGCGATTCTGATCTCCTCAGGGCATACGGCCTCGCACCTAAGGCAGCCAAAGCAGCTATTCAGGCTTTCTGAGGAGACATTGTTTGCCTCTTTTTCTCCCAGAAGCTTTTTGACCTCCTTCATACGCCCCATAGGAGAGAAAAGCTCCTCCCCCTTAACCCTGTAGGTAGGACATACCTCCAGGCAGACTCCGCATTCAGTGCAGGAGGCAGCTTGATCAAGCATTCTCTTCATTTATCCTCCTTTCTTGGCTAATGTTTTCCTTAGCTCCTCCAGTCTTTGGAATAAGACTAACTCCCTTTGCCTTATCTCCTCTAGTTTATCTATTCCCATGATCTTTTTTATTCTCCATGCTACGTATGGTCCTCCCAGGCAAAGGTTTGGAGGAGCCTTGCCTTCGGCTACCATTCTGGCGTAGTGGCCACAATTCTTATACCCACAGAACCCACAGTTTAAGTGAGGAAGGACACTGTAAATTTCCTTTATTTTCTGCTTTCTTTTTTCCTCCATTTTTAGATCTTGGGCCTTCGTCGAAGCGTCTCCTCCGGATTTAGGGGTGTAACCTTGGGCCTTGGGGATCTGTAAACATTTACCACCTTCATTCCCCAAAACTCTGTTTCTATTTGCTCCATTTCTGGAGGCGTTAGAGGTCGCTTAGGGGAGGGACGAAGTGGAGTGTTAAGCTCCACCTCATCGGGGGAAAGCTTCCTGGCTAGCCCTGCCATCTCATGAGCTTGATCTTTATTATCTTCGATGAACATCAATTGAAGGCAGAGCTTCCCCTTAAATCTTTCCCCAAAAAGCCTTATAGAATCCGCTATTTCCTGTGAAGAATACTGAACGTAAGGGCGGTTGATCCCCTGGAATAGCTCTTCATTGGGGGCATCTAATTTGGCCACTACCACATCTGCCAGGGAGAGTTCATCTCGCACATCCTCTCGGGGAATGAGTGAGGAGTTAGTAAGGATAGCCACCGGAAGGTTAAGCCTGGACCTTGCCAGTTCAATAGCTCTACCCAGGTTTCGGGCCAGAGTTGGCTCCCCCATCCCCGAAAAAGTGACATAATCGGCCTTTACTTCTTTGACCAGGCTAAGCCCCTCTTCCAATCTCTTGAGGGAGATAAACGTTCTCCTCTCAGTTAAGGAGTGGACTGTCCTTCCCAACTGACAATAGCAGCAATCAAAAGAACAAGTCTTACTTGGGGTAGATATGAGGTCTATGCCCAGCGACTTACCCAGCCGCCAGGATGGTACCGGGCCATAGATCACGGACCCTTCTGACATCGGCTAGCTTCTGGTCTCCTGGATCATTTGCCTTCCCCTTTTCTGATAGACCTGGATAAACCTTTCGATGGAGCGGTCGTAGGTTTTCTCCACATCGGCAGGGAAAAGGCAAGCGGGAAGTTCCCCCTTAAGGCGATGATATCTTATACACTCACAGCACATACCTTTCTTTTCGCATGGTTCATAGGTACAGTTACATTTTGCCTTATTCTGCTCAATGTTACAGTTCCTCATAGCTCCCCCCCACTAGAAAGTTTCATCCGACCGAAATTTGGATCAACAAAGTGAATCGTATACAACGCCAGCCCCTCATTTTCTGATAGTCATTTTGCATCCGTTATTGGCACATTCCTTAGCTTCTGTTTCTTCAACGAAAAGCAGCCCTCCATCGCTTAATTGAGTGCCCCAATCCAAAATACTTCTTTTGGGGGTATGCACGTGGGTTAGTAGAAACCTTGCATAGATCATATCCGCCTTTTGGACAGGAAAAGATGTTTTTGTTACATCGTGCAATTTGTAGGCGATTTGGGGGAGATCTCTACTCAACTCCCTTGCCTGGTCAATAAAGTATTCTGAATTGTCCAAACCGACATATTCGTCGGCATTTATAATTGAACTTAAGGCTCTGGTGGTGTATCCAGGGCCGCAACCCAGATCTACCAGTAAGCTTGCCTTTTTTGATACTGAAGCCAGCAAAAGATTCTTTGTAGCGGGTAAGAATAACTCATGCAGTTTTTTCAATCTTTTCACGGCAATTTCCCTTCCGGCAAATACATAACTCATGTTAATTCCTCATTAGTATGATAGTAAAGATACGCATTTCACCTAGCTTTTATATACCTACTTCTTCCGACCTCACTCGAGAGCGCAGACCTCTACCATCCTGGAACCTGAGGGGAAGGCCAGGAGGA
This sequence comes from Dehalococcoidia bacterium UBA3088, assembly GCA_002367275.1. Lineage (GTDB taxonomy): Bacteria > Chloroflexota > Dehalococcoidia > UBA2247 > UBA3088 > UBA3088. The sequence continues at coordinate 6,793 of DFBE01000080.1, forward strand.
GCTCCCCCTGGTTAAGGCCCATCCCCGGTCTCGAACCATAGCAGCCCAGGGAAACATTCTCCTTTCCGGTGGCCAAAGGATAGGCAGTGCACTCCCCACAGGCTGCCCCAATGCCCGATAACGAAGCCTCTACTCTTGCCCCAGTGAGGCAGGAGAATCTCTGGATCAAGCCCATGATATCACCGGGGCTTCCTATCCTGATGATGACATCAGGTTTGAGGTTTTCATGAGGATAGGGAAAGTAAACAATATAGCCTGGACAGTTCTCAAGACGAGGGGCAGACTTCAGGTACCGTACAGCGGTGTCTTCATCATGGCTATCATCCCATCCTACCAGGGTTTTGGCCAGGGACTTAACATTGGGGTTTTCTATCCCCAGATAGAACCTTGCCAGGGGGCAGCTTATAGCTTCTCTTCGAATGTAGAAGCTGTCGCCCTCTCTAGCCCGACTAATGAAGTGGCAGTGCTTATCGCTTTTTTCTAAGCAGGATATCCCCACTGGCTCCTTAACGGTTAAGCTTAGCCCCACTGTGTTCCTCAGTCCCATTTAGCCTGTTTAAGGACCATGCCGCCTACCTCAACTCCCATCTCCTGGGCAATTACCGGACATTTTACTTTTAAGAGATAGAAGATAGGCCTTTCCTCTGCGGAGAGGGTTTCATAATTCCCCTGACCCTTGCTTATCACCAACTGCGCGCTATCATATTCCTTCCTGAACTCATCACTGCATCTGGCCAGAATGGTTCCCGGGGCATCCACCCCGGAGGACAAAATCCTTGCCACCCTGTGGATATCTGCCTCGATGGCATCCTCATAAGTAGCATCGTTTATGATGGGCTTTCCCCTTACTACATAGATTACTGGCCTCCCTAGCTCCTCTATTAATACCCTATCAAAGACAGTTTCTCCGGCATTATCTCCTATATACAGAATCTCAGAGGAAGCTAGAAGAGATTCCTTAAAGTTCTCATAGTCCAGGAGAACAAAATTCTTCTTGACTGCTTCCTTTGCTTCCTTTTCCAGGTCAAACTCACCTGGGGATTTCATAAGGGAGGACTTTGCACCGAAATCGATCACATTTCCGGCAATTGCTAGCTTTATAGCCGCAAAAAGTTTATCCTCAGATTGCACCACTATCTGCTTTAGGAATGGGTATAGTTTTAGGGCGGCATCGGTATATTTCCTCTTTATTTCCTTGAATGGATCAGGGTTTCCAGTTATTTCAGCTATCTTTTTGTACATTAGCCTTCCGTTCTCTGGAGGAGGACTATCCAGGGAGAAACCTTTGATCATTGCTCCTACTTCATCCAGGACCTTTCTTGCCTTCCTTTCATCAGAGGTTACCATTCGGGTTGTCTGGAGCGCCTGTTGAAAAAAACAGGGGATGCAATCAAGATATGTTTTCATGAGTCTTAAGCGTACTCCCGCTCACCGAATATCTTTGTCCCTATCCTAACCATGTTTGCACCTTCCTGTATGGCAATAAGGTAAGAATTGGTCATTCCCATGGACAGATATTTCATCTCTATACCAGGGAGGTTAAGGTGTTTGATCTTGTCGTATAATCTTCTTGTCTCCACAAAATAAGGCCTTGAATCTTCAGGATCTCCAAAACGAGGCCCCATGGTCATGAACCCCATACATTTTATATTCTGAAGGCTCCCGATATGCTCTATCAGTTCCAGGGCATCCTCAGGTATAACCCCAAACTTTTGTGGTTCCCTTCCGCTATTTATCTCCACCAGTATAGACATGACCTTGCCCATACTCTGGCTAGCTTTATCGATTTCTTTTGCCAATTCAAAGGAATCAACGGTCTGGATCATGTCAAATATGGATACTGCTTTTCCGACCTTGTTTTTCTGCAGATGTCCGATGAAATGCCAACTCACACTTCTACCTACCCCTTCTATTGCTCTCACTGCTTCCTGAACATAGTTCTCACCGATTATGTTTATCCCTGCTTCTACCGCCTCCCCGATCTCCTGGGGGGTTCTGGTCTTGGCTGCCGCCACCAGTTCCACACCATCTGGCAGCTCGTTCAATATTCTTTGTATATTTTCTTTTATCATCCTTCGCTAAGGGCTAAGTTGACTGCTGCCTCAGCATGGAGCCGGGTGGTATCAAAAAGAGGAATAGCCACATCGCTAGATTGGATGAGAAGGGGAAGCTCAGTACACCCCAGAATAACACCCTGGGCACCCCTTTGGGCGAGCCTCCCTATGATCCCAGCACAGGAGCGGCGTGAAGATGCTTCAACCCTTTCCTGGCAGAGCTCATCGTAAATAATATGCTGAAGGGTAGCCCGGTCTTTGGCTTCAGGTATAAGCACTTCAATGTTGAAATTCTCCTTGAGCCTCTCTCGATAAAAATCGTCCTCCATGGTAAGCCTTGTTCCCAAAAGCCCAACCCTGAATACCCCATAATTTCTGATCGCCTTACCAACTACATCGGCGATATGGATCAGGGGCAAACCACTTCCACTTTCCACTTCAGAAGCAAACTTATGCATGGTGTTAGTGCATATTACCAGAAATTCTGCACCGGCTCTTTGAAGTGCCCTGCCTGCTTCAGTTAAAGCGATAGCAACATCAGCAAAACGGCCTTCATCCTGGGC
>DFBE01000080.1:9496-16669 GCA_002367275.1 Dehalococcoidia bacterium UBA3088
GTTTAAAAGATAGACTGCTATGCCTTAAACTTCTTAAAGATGTCCAAAAGCTTTTTGCTATAGGGCATCTCTGCCTGGTACATGAGATCGCAAGGGAACTTAGGGCACTTAAGGCAATAATCTACCTTGTTCTTCATAGCACACTCAAGTACAGGACAGGGCATCCCCAGCATCTGCTTTACCTTATCCAATCGCTCCTGGGCCTTAGGGTCTGTCCCAGCTACACAACCTCCACAAACCTTCAGCATGCCACAGACATCGCAGTTTATACCACAAGCGCTGGTTATTTCATCACCTCCTTTCTTCTAATTTTCAGTTATCTATCTATGAGTGTAGACTCTCTTCCAGGGCTCATTCTTAAATGCTAGATAGTCTTTCATCGCCTCTTTAAGTGTATCTGAAGCCAAGAAAGCGCAATGAACGCTTTCTTCAGGAAGACCACCTAAAGCATTGAGGATATCATCGGGGGTGATCCTTAAGGCCTCACTTATGCTTTTTCCTCTCACTAGCTCAGTTAGCATGCTTCCTGAGGCTAGGCTAGTTCCACAGCCATCAGTTAAAAACTTAACCTCCAAAATATAGTCATCTTTTATCTTAAGGTAGACTTGCATTGTATCCCCACAGGGGCCAATCACCCTGCCAAATCCATCTGGAGACGGAATGCTCCCCAAATTTCGGGGATTTTGGAAGTGTTCAATGACTTTAGGAGAGTAAACTTTCCTCATCTCTTCGGCTATCTTGCGCTCAAGTTCATCAAAATTTTCCATCTTACTTTCCGATCTGTTCAAAGAACTTGTCTGAAAATGAGCCAAGGATGTCAGAGTCATAGTTCTCTATTCTTCCTTCATCACATAACTCGGCAATCTTTGGATCTATAGGGATTTGAGCCAGAAGTGGTGCTCTAGCTGCCCCTGCCATCTCCTGAGCCTTGCTCTTCCCAAACACGTCTATTCTCTTTCCGCTATCTGGGGTTACAAAATAGCTCATATTCTCCACCACTCCCAGGACAGGCGTATTCATCTTCTCTGTCATCTTTACTGCTTTTCTCACTATCATCGCTGCCAGTTCTTGAGGCGTGGAGACAATAATCACCCCAGATAGAGGCAGGGATTGCATCACCGTGAGGGCAGCATCGGCAGTCCCTGGAGGAAGATCAACTACCAGGAAGTCCAACTTCCCCCACACCACATCCTCCCAGAACTGCTGGATAGTTTTAGAGATTAGAGGCCCCCTCCAGATGACGGCATCATCCTCCTGAGGAAGAAGAAGGTTTATGGATATGACCTCAATGCCCGATCGAGATAGAATAGGCAATATACCTGTCTCCGCTCCAGTGGGGCGCTCCCCGATGCCAAACATCTTAGGAATGCTGGGGCCAGTGATGTCGGCATCTAAGATTCCTACCTCTTTTCCCTTCCGGGCAAGGGCGACTCCTAAAAGTCCAGCTACCAGAGATTTCCCCACTCCTCCCTTACCACTCATCACGGCGATAATGCGGTCAATCTTATTGATTTCTTGAGCCTTCACATCAGAAATCTCCACCTCTACATTTCCTGCTCCAGGGATCTCCTTTACCGCCGCTATGACCTTTTCCTTGACCCAATCTTTAGCCTGAGCTTCAAGGCCAGCCTGGGCAAGGTTAACCTTTACTTCCCCATCCTGAATTACCACCTCACGGAGCATGTTGAGCTGAATAAGGTTTCGCTTTACTCCAGGGATGAGTATGGTAGAGAGTGCCCCTTCAATATCCTCCTCAGTCATTTACTCTCCCCTTTCCAGTTGCTCTATACCTTTTTGTACTTCAGAGAGTTTTCTTTGCAGAAGCTCAGCCTCCTGCTTTAATCCAGAGAGATCATCCCCTTTACAGGGTGCACTTCCATAGAGCCTCCCATCAAGGTAATTCTTAAGCGCATCCCCTACCTTTCCACCGGCTCCTGTAGCCACCTCGATACCAAACTGGTTGAAGTAACCTATGGCCTTGGGCCCCATCCCTCCCGAGATCATTACCTTGGCCCCTTGAGCTTGAATGAAATTGGGGACATCACCCTCTCCATGTCCTCCATGGAAGGGACTTTGTATCATCTGAACATTGCTTATGTCTCCTCCATCGACATCCACTAGCATGTAATAGGGACACCTCCCAAAATGGGCACTTACCGTTCCCTCCAGGCCTTTGTTATCCTCTGAAGCTATAGCTATACGCATATCCTACCTCCTGTCAATCTAATCTTTCCTTAAGATGGGAAAGCTTCCCCGTAAGGTAAAGTTCCACTGCTTTATCGATCTCCTTTACATCAGTGGCGATGGGCTCAATATTTCGAGCCTTCAAGCTTTCATAGACCCCCCATCCCATTCTTCCCGCAATCACAACCTGGCAATCAGCTATACTTTGGGCAATCTCATCATGCCTTACTTCTGCTCCAGCATCATATCCATGCCTCTCCCCTGGTGAAAGCTCAGGGCTATGGGCAGCAAACGTATGATGACCTGGCTTATGCCTTTCCTCCCTGGCTATAACCTTACCTCCCTCAATGGCGAAAACTACCGCATAGGGTGCTCTCCCCAGATGCTGGGATATGTTCACTCCATCATCGGATATGACAGCGACCCTCACTTTCTCCGACACACCCCCCCTCCATCAGAGCAGGGTGGGCTATCGCATCTTTCCTCTCTGCCGCAGCAAGTTCTCCCCGGCGAGGAAGCCCCCATGTGGATCATATAGGAGGAGGAAAAGATTCTTTCCACATCCTCGCTTCCACAGTGAGGGCATTTAACCATCTCACCCTGTCTTTGAATGAATACCTCCGATATCTCACCGCACTCCTTGCACTTATATTCATAGATGGGCATATCTATTCTCCTTTTACTACTTAGTGAGCGCTATCTCCGCAGCATTTACAATGGGATAGGGTACAGGCGATGGAGTGAGGAAAGGGTGTGTTCCATATTGGAAAGTAACAACTTCATCTGCCTTCATCCTGTTTTGTATCAGACAAGCCAAGATATTAACCACCTCTCCTACCGTCGGGCCACCGCTGACTTGGCCGCCCAAGATTTCATGGGTTGCTTTCTCAAACACCAATCTCATCTTAAGATCTTTAGCACCAGGTATAGACCCCGGATGTTTATCTGGAGTCGTAACTTCACCGATGATAAAATCAAAACCTGCTTGTCTTGCCCCTGCCTCAGTGAGACCTGCTTCGCCTAAGCCTAAATCTCCTATGATGGTGGCGAAGCTTCCAATCACACCTTCATTTTTCCTTCTCAGTCCAGATAGGTTGGCGCCAGCAATTCTGCCTTCGCTGCCAGCGATGGAAGCCAGCCTTAGAGCAGAAGGCTTTTTGGTGAAGAAGGATCTTTTTTCAGCACAGTCTCCAATAGCGAAAATGTCTTTTTCACTCGTTCTGCCGTATTCATCAACCCATATTCCCCTGGTTTCCCCTATTTTAAGATCCGCTTTTTGAGCAAGTTCAGTATCCGGGCGTACTCCAACGCCGAAGAACACCAAATCTGCCTTTAACTCCTCTCCACCCTTAAGTCTAATCCCTCTGACCTTTCCATCCTTTCCTAAAATTTCCTCTGCTTGAGCATTTGTCTTCACATTTATCCCTCTCTCCTTTAGCTTATTCTCGGCTAAAGCGCAGAAATCCTCATCGAAGACAAGCTGAAGGCAATGAGGCAACATCTCCACAACGGTGACATTCAAGCCTTTTTTCTTAAATTCATCAGCGAACTCAAGACCTATAAATCCACCCCCGATAATAACTACATCTTTAACCTCAGCCAATTTTTTAAGCAGTCCATTTAAGTAAGCCACATCTTTGGTAGCGCAGAAGACATTTTCTAAATCTTTGCCCGGGATGGGAATTATAATTGGCACTGCTCCAGTAGCTAAGATCAGCTTTTCGTATTCTATAAACTTCCCACTTGCTGTGGCAACCTTCTTGGCTTTTCTGTCTATGGAAGCAGCTTCATCAACGACTAAATCGATTTTGTTATTTGAAAGTAACGCATCAGGCATTATATTCTTCTCCGCTGCTCCTAATGTTCCAAATATATAAGGAAGACCACAGGGAACTAACACTTGTCCCTCTTTTTCCTTGCGGACAACGGTTATCTTAGCATCCTTGTAATGTCTTCTTGCTGTCATGCCAGCAACAATACCGGCAGCGCTTCCACCCACAATTACTACATCAGCGCTTTCCATTTTCCTCCTTTACGTCAAAATTGTATTTTGGTTTCCCTTCCTCCAGATACATTATAAACCTTACCCTCTTCCCCATAATAAGATACGGCTCATACTCTCCCCTGATCTTCTTGAAATCTGCGCCCTCTAAAAATGCCCTTAAGACTTCCATTTTCTCTGTAAGCTCAGGGCTTTCCTTACCATTTAAGACTTCCCTTAAGCCTTTCTTATACTCTCTCTTGGCCAGGGTCTCTACGCAGCAGTCAAGGTCAGGCTCAAGCTCTATTTTCATCCTGAAGCTTCTTCAATACCTTCCCCCATAGAAGCTCTATCTGCCGGGAAACATCATCACCAGAATATTCTACCACAGGAACCTCGGCGATTAACGCTTCAGTGACCACATTGTCAAAAGGTATCCTGGATATCACCTTCACTCCCATTTGCCCGCAATAACGTTCTATCTCTTGGGAATTCTCCAGGTTTAAGTCGTACTTGTTGATGCAGACTAAGGGCAGAACGCCAAAGTGATGGCATACCCCCAATATGCGGTCGAGATCATGCATCCCCGAAAGGGTGGGCTCAGTCACAATTAAGGAAAGGTTTACCCCTGAAAGAGAAGAAATCACCGGGCAGCCTATCCCGGGCGGTCCATCGATCAAAATGTAATCCAGATTTCCTTTCCTGGCCATCTCCCGGGCGTTACTCCGAACTAAAGCTATGAGCTTTCCGGAGTTCTCCTCGGCAATTCCTAACCTGGCATGGATTAAAGGTCCATATCTTGTATCAGAGATGAACAGATGTCCTGCCATATTATCCTTCATACTGATAGCCTTCTCCGGGCAAACCTGGAAACAAAACCCACATCCTTCACAGGAAATAGGGTCAACCTCAAAGTCTTTTATAGCCCCAAAGCGACAGACCTCCTCGCACAAGCCACATGAGGTACAAAGGTCTTTATGTATAAGGGCAGTCTTCCCACTCCAGAACTCCTCCTCATGCCGAACCTGAGGATGGAGTAAAAGATAGAGGTCGGCAGCATCCACGTCGCAGTCTGCCATCACCTTGCTCTGAGCAAGTGTAGCAAAGGAGCCCACTATGCTGGTCTTCCCTGTTCCTCCTTTACCGCTTAAGATAACGACTTCCTTCATTTTCCTGACCTGGTATAGATCCTGTAGATGGTCTCACCGTTAGCTTTATAGCATTCAGTACAGCCCCCCCATTCCGTGGGGCTTATCTCCTCGAGCCGCACCTCTATTCCCAGTTCTTCATACATCTTGAGAATCCTTCCCAGATGCTCACCTCCGCTTACTGAAGCTTCCCTCCATCCTTCCTTCTGCAATTCCTTACCCTTCATCCGCAGTTGCTCCTACCTTCGATTTGATGCTTTGGAAAAGGGCAAGGAAGCTCTCCCTCCATTGGGGAATGCCCTTAACCAAAGGGATTCCTCTGGAATAAAGGATGGCGATTTCGGTATCCAGGGGAATCCGAAGGAGGATGGGGATACCTTCCCCATCACAATACCTTCCTACCTGGCTATCCCCTGACCCATCACGATTTATCACCACACCGGAGGGAATATCCAGCTTTTTTATCACCTCTACGGCTAAAGTGAGGTCATTCAGCCCAAACGGGGTGGGCTCAGTGACCAGGAGACAGAAATCGCTTCCCTTTATAGCCTCCACTACCGGGCAGGAAGTACCCGGGGAGACATCGATGATCACTGTCTTTTGGGGATGGATATGCCTTTTTACCTCCCTTATCACCGGAGGGGCCATCATTTCCCCTGGGGAGAGCTTCCCCTGGACAAAATCTATGGCTTCAGACTGACCCAGCTCCACCACCCCTATCCTCCTTCCCTCCTCGGAGATGGCCTTCTCTGGGCAGAGGTAGGAGCACGCGCCACAACCGTGGCAAAGCTCAGGAAAGATTAGAACCTTTTCCTTTATGACAGCGATGGCATTATAAGCACAAACCTCAGAGCATTTACCGCAGTGGTTGCATTTATCTTCATCTATCTTGGGGATGGGAATGAAAACACCTTCACTACTATGAATTATGGGTTTGAGGAGGATATGGTCGTTGGGCTCTTCCACATCACAGTCTAAAAGCTGCACTTCTTTTCCCACAGAAAGAGCCAGGCTGGTAGCTACCAGGGTTTTCCCCGTTCCCCCTTTGCCGCTGGCAACAGATACGATCACTCTCTTACCATTCTAGCTCCGCAGTTGGGACAGCTAAGGTCAGAACACATAGCTCCTGCTTGGTGAGGAACCCTGGCCCCACAGCTAGGGCAAACACAGTATCCCTGTGGCCCTGCTCCAGGCCTTGTTCCTCCCATCCTCCCTTGACCCGTCCCTCCCCAAAACTTCCCACCTCTCCTTCTTCCTGTTCCTGGGCCACCCCCTCCCGGGGGTCCAATTCCATCTCCTCTGGGCATATAACCTCCTTATTCCATGGGCGGAAGCCCACATGTCCCTGAATTACAGGTAGGACAGCTTATATCTGGAGCTGACCCTTGGCTAAAGAATGAGGAAAGGATCCTTCTAAGGTTTGAGCTTGAGCAATTAGGACAGGATAGCTTCGATCCATCCTCACCCATGGACTGACGGATTTCGAACTTCTTCCCACATTCAGAACACTGATATTCATAGACTGGCATCATTAACCTCCTTGTTCAATTTTTTCTTGAAGGGCTCTTACTTCGCCAATAGCCTTACCTATAGGGCAATCCTCTGAGTGGGCCTCCTTCCCACAGCGAAAGCATGCAGTATTGAGACCCTTGATAGCCTTTACCAAATCTCCCTTGGTCACCTCCTTGCCTGAGTACTTCCAGGTAGTCGTGGCCGTTTACCGATTCCCTTCCGATAGCTCTTTGATACGGCGCTGAAGTTCCTCTAGTTGTTGAGAGAGAAGCTGGGCCTGATCCTTAAGGGAATCAAGGTCAGCTTGTGGACTTTGGGGTTGAGGTGTTGGTGGGGGCATCATACCTC
>DFBE01000080.1:16681-28966 GCA_002367275.1 Dehalococcoidia bacterium UBA3088
GCCCATGCCCATTCCACCTCCCATGCCTGTACTAGGTCCTGTACCCGTCCCCATTCCAAAGTGGGCAGCTACATTAGGTTGGGAGGTTGGCTGAAGTCCTCCGGCCTTAAATTCCTGAATGGCATCTCTTATCCTCCCTGAGACTCCATTGATAACCTGAACACCCGCTGCTTGAAGGGTCTGGTAGGCATTGGGGCCAGAGTTTCCTGTAAGCACAATTTGTGCTCCTTTTCCAGCAATCATCTGAGCAGTGGATATCCCTGCTCCTCCAGAAGCCATAGCACTTTGGTTCTCTATAGCTTCAAACTCCATCGTATCTGGATCGATGATGATAAAATAAGGGCATCTCCCAAAGCGGGGATCTACCTCAGCATCAAGGCTTGGCCCTGTGGCTGTTATAGCAACTCTCATACCATCTCCTTTAGGTCCCCGGTTCTAGTTCCTGGATACGGCTATCGATCTCAGAAAGCTGGCTTCTTATCACATTTGCCTGATCCTTAAGATACTTCAACTCTTCTTGTGGGGCCATCCCCGGACTGAAAGCTGGTGCTCCCGAAGTCGGGGTAGGTCCACCATAAGGAGTTGGAGCAGGTTCACCATAGGGATAAGAATACGGTGGGCGATAAGCCCCATATCCATAGGAATAACCTCCCATATAAGGGGCATATGGGCCTCTGGGGTAAGGTGGGACTGCTCCCGTCCTCACGGCTGCTCCTATTCCCCAGGGGCTGCAAAAACCTCTTCCTCCTCCCGTCATTGGACCCATTCCTCTCGGTCCTGTTCCATCAAATCCTGGCATAATTTACCTCCTTTTTTTATTTATTCCTTTTCTTCTAGCTCCTTGATACGGTCTTCAATCCCACTGAGCTGGTCTCTTACCATCTGGGCCTGGTGTTTAAGGAAATCAAGCTCCTCACCTGGGCTCATCTGTGGGCCTCCATATGGAGATGTGACGCCATAGGCTGGATAAGGAGCTTGACCTGCCTGCATTGCCTGCCAGTAGGCCTGGGCCTGGGGCGTAGGCCACTGCCCCGTCATAAGATAGCTTGCCCCCGGGCCAAGACCAGTGGGGGATTGCCCCATCCATCCCGGTGAATATCCAAACCTCATCCACCCGGGAAGCCCAGTCATGCGATACATCCATCTATTTCCTCTACCTCCGTTGGGTATAACATCACCTCCTTTCTTACTTCTTGAGCTCTTCAAGCCTTCTCTGGCCACCACATATTGACTACCTCCTTTCCTTACCTGACTACTACCAGGGGTACCATTGTCCCCAGCCGCGTCCTCTTCCCCACCCCCGTCCTCTTCCCCAGCCGCGTCCTCTTCCCCAACCACGACCATACCAGGGCCAGGCTGGGTAGGGGTAGTGGGCATAGGGATAAGTATAAGGGTTAGTATAAGACCAACCGGCTGGACCCATTCCGAACGGCATCTACATCACCTCCTTTCTTTACTTTCGTCCTCCTCTAGAATGGCGTCTTCCCCGGGCACCCCAGCCAAACCCAAATGGTGGGAGAGGCTGAATATCCGGGCTATGGCAGACCGGGCAAAATTGAGGGGGGGGATCGGAAACCACCCTCTCAAAAGGAATCTGCCACTCATGGCCATCATTGTTGCATCTGAACTGTTGTGTTGCCAGCACAAAATTTCCTCCTTCAACCTTTATCGTCTTCCCATTGAGCAGAGCATCGGCTAACTTTTTTCTGGCATTCAACAGCACTCTCTGGAAAGTAGGACGGGATACTTTCATCATTTGAGCACATTCTTCCTGTTCTAAGCCTTCAACATCTTTGAGACGTATTGCCTCTATCTCCTCCACAGAAAGACATGCCTGTTCGGGGGAGGGGACCCCCTGAGGAATAAAACAGTTAAACTGAGGGACAAAGGAAACACAACGCCATTTTGTTGGCCTAACCATAGTATCCCTCCCCAATCTTAATTATGGGCATATGCTATTAATTAAATGGTACTCCTCTGTTGCAATGATGTCAAGTGCTGGTGCTCAAATTACCTGGGCTCTACGTCAACAAAGGGAGACAACGAATTCGCTGAACAATTAGAGTGACATTTTGGCTGGACGACAACAGTGCGGTCTATATTGCTTCACCAAGCCTCGCTAAATATTCCTTATACTCTGCCAGCCTGGATATAACGTATGCTGCCTCATCGGGTGTATCATGCACCGGGATTCCGCCCTCTTCAAGTAACCTGACGCCTTCTGATCCTCTTTGGGCAAAGAGACCCACGCTGACTATGGGTTTGCCGTATCTCTTCCTCAACCCAATAAAGTCGTTCGCCACTTTTTCCTCCATTTCCCCCAGTGCTCCGATAAAAGTTGATTTAAAAGCACCCTGCACAGTATTGGACAGCCGAGGGCGGATGGTACTAAAGATTACAGAAAAGATCGGAGCCAGGCAAATAACACTCTGGACATCCTCCTGCCTCAACAGTACCTCGAGCGCTCGGGATAAAATTGTGTAGTCTGCGATCCCTCCTGTAGCATCTACGGGGTTTTTATGGCTCCAAAAATATGGTAAAAAGGCATCTAGATTATGCTTGGTCTCCCTGGTTAAACTTGCCAATTCCAGGCCACACTTTACGCAGGCATCTGCGGCAAGTACACCCAGCCCTCCCTGAGCACTTACTATGGCCACCTTCCTACCTTTTGGAAGTGGCAATGTTGAGAATGCCTGTAGCAGATTAACCATTTCCCTATTATTTGAAACGCGCGTAATTCCCGACTGCTTGCACAGGGCATCAAAAACAGTGTCTGAGCCCGCTAGAGCACCAGTGTGAGACGATGCTGCGCCAGCCCCTGCCTTAGTTGATCCTCCTTTTAATACGATAAACGGTTTACTTTTTGTTATCTCCTTCGCTGCCCTGATAAATTTTTTCCCCTCTCTAACCCCCTCTATGAATGCAGCAACGACCTTCGTTTCAGGATTGCAGGCGTAGTACTCCAAAAAATCCTCCAGGTGCAGATCTGCCTCGTTACCACTACTGACATATTTGTTGAATCCAATACCCCGCTCGGAGGCTGCCAGTGTAATCAATGTTGCCAGGGTGCCACTTTGGGACACGACTGATGCATTACCTGTTGCAGGGATGGTAAAGTTCATCGACGCATACAAACTTGAGGCGGCGCTGCCTATTCCCATGCAATTCGGACCTATGAGTCTCATCCCTCCTTCTCTAGCTATCCTTACTATCTCCTGCTGTAGCTTCCTGCCATTTTCATCAACCTCTCCAAAGCCGGCGGAGATTACCACTCCAAACTTCACTTCTGCTTCAGTACATTCTCTGATCACCTGAGGGGTTGAGGGAGCAGGAACACAGATTATCGCCACATCAACTTTATCAGGGACTTCGCTTATACTTTTGTAGGTTTCTAGCCCCAGTATTTCCTCTTCCTTAGGGTTTATGGGATAGATCTTCCCCCTGAACCCACCACCAATCATGCAAAAGAGAACGGTCGTTCCTGTCTTGCCTGGGGATTTGGAGGCCCCGATGACGGCCACACTCCTGGGATTAAATAGTGATTCTAAGTCTGTCATAAGGTAAGCATCTATAGAAATTTTCCCCCTACCTTAAGAATATTACCGGGTGATTGGTAATAATCTATCAGCTTGCGAATTGCTTTGGCTGCCCTGCACATACTTGGGTAAACTGGGATGCCAGCTCCAATAAGATGAGATTTCTCACCAGCGAGGAACCTCCACCTCTGATCCTCCAGGTCCTCAATGCCTAAATATCCGCTATCTACTATTGCAACCACCGGTTTCGTTTCCCCCTCTAAAGCATCGAGGACTATGTTTGTACATTGGGATAAATTCGCCGTTTCTAACTCGAGTGGTAGAGGTGAGCAAGTTGTTACGTTATATGCTATCAGATCAAAGTCGGGGGATTCCATCATCATTTTAATAAAGTTCTTAAAGTTCTTTAGAGAGCTGAAATCATCGATAGGTAAGATCGATATATCTACAGGATTTATTAACCATTTCCACCACATCGGAGGTATATTTTGTCTTATGTAATTTTGAATCTTGCTGGGCAACGGTGTTAACTCAAATCCTTCCTCCCCCCATTCATCCGCTGATATCACACTTTGTCCTCCGCTTCCTCCAAATACTCCGACTCTTTTCCCTGAGACAGGCCCCAGGAAGTAAAATGCGGTTAATATGTCCAGCATTTCATCTATAGTTTTTACCTCTATAGCTCCTGCTTCTCTTATCCCTACTTCCCAGATGTTTGTTGAGCCGGATATAGATGCGGTGTGAGAGGATGCAGCCCTGGCTCCGGCTTTGGTTCTTCCCGCCTTGAGGATGATCACCGGCTTCACAGAGGTTACTTTTTTTAGGACCTCGTAGAGCTTCCTCCCACTCGTTGTCCCTTCTATATAGGCTGCTATTACCTCCGTTTCCTCGTCCCGGAGTAGATACTCGAAGAGGTCGGCTTCACTTATATCGGTTGCATTTCCGTAGCTTATAACCTTGCTGAAGCGAAGACCTCTCTGGGCTGCAATTCGAGTGAATATTGTAGCTAGACCCCCACTTTGGCTGAGCATTCCTAGCTTTCCTGGCTCCAATGGAAAATCGAAGCCGAAGGCTATTTTCCGTTTAGGATAATAGATCCCCATGCAGTTTGGCCCTAGGAACCTTATATTTAGTTCCTTGGCTAATCTGGCTATTTTTTCTTCCAGCTCCATCACTTCCTCTGAGCCCGTTTCCCTCATCCTGGCAGTAAAGAGGTGCATTATCTTCACTCCCTTTTCCGCGCAATCATACAGGAGTTCTGGGACACCTTGCGCAGGGATACAGCAGATCACGTAGTCTACCTTTTCAGGGATGTCTTTCACAGAAGGATACGCCTTGATTCCGAGAACCTCCTCATAACGGGGATTTACAGGATAAATCCTGCCCGGATAACCATATTCCAAAAAATAACGCATATAGTAATATCCAGATGCCGCAGGTGAATTTGATGCTCCTACCACAGCAATAGATTCAGCGTTGAAGGCTGTATCCAGTAATTCAGAAACCAATCTCATAACTCAAGAAAAGATTTGAATTTCCGTTATATTATATCCTTTGGGCTATCAAATTTCCCATTTCCTTTGTCCCCACCTTTGTCTTTCCCTCGCCCATTATATCGTAGGTGCGGTATCCTTCCTCAAGCGTGCTTTGCACCGCTCTCTCCACTGCCAAAGCCTCCTCCTTTAAACCCAGGGAGTAGCGAAGCATCAAAGCCACGCTCAGAATAGTGGCAATAGGGTTGGCCATATCCTTTCCCGCCCTTCGGGGGGAGCTTCCATGGACTGGCTCATACATACCCAAGGTTCTCCCTTGAGGCAAACCAGAGATGCTGGCTGAGGGAAGCATGCCCAAAGAAGAAGAAAGCATGGATGCCTCATCGGTGATTATATCACCGAACATATTCTCCGTGACGATGACATCAAATTCGGAGGGTCTCCGGATTAGTCTCATAGCACAGGCATCTACCAGAATGTGCTCAAGCTCAACATCGGGGTATTCCATGGCCACCTCCATAGCCATCTCCCGCCACAGGCGAGATGACTGAAGAACATTGGCCTTATCCACCGAGGAAAGTTTCTTTCTCCTTCCTCGAGCTATCTCAAATCCCACCTTAAGGATGCGCCGGATCTCCTCTTCAGAGTAGAAAAGGGTGTCCACGGCCTTCCTTTTGCCTTCCTCCTGCCACCTTCTCTTAGGTTGGCCAAAGTAAAGCCCCCCCGTAAGCTCACGAACTATGATTAAGTCTACATCCTTTATCACTTCAGGCTTCAGGGTGGAGGAGTCTATAAGAGAGGGGAAGATGTTGACTGGCCTCAGATTGGCGAATAAACTCAGGCCCTTCCTCAAGCCCAAAAGGCCATCTTCAGGATGGATTTCCCTCTTGGGGTCATCAAACCGGGGATCTCCCACCGCTCCTAAAAGGATGACATCGCATTCCTGACACATGTGGAGGGTCTCCGGAGGAAGGGCGCTTCCCGTCTCAGCAATGGCTGCACCACCTATCAAACCATAGTGAAGATTGAAGTTATAACCAAACCTTTCTCCCGCCCTCTCGAGGACCTTTATCCCCTCTCCGGCCACCTCAGGTCCGATGCCATCTCCGGGCAGAACTGTCACCTTAAATCTCATCTAACCTCTTCCTGGTGTATTCAGTAAGACCTCCATGCTGAATGATGACCTGTATAAAAGGAGGGTAGGGCTTAGACCAGAGCACCTTATCAGTGGTGTTGTCGGTGATCCTTCCTTCCTCTAAGTCCACTTCTATCACATCACCCTGATGCAATTCATTTGCCTCTTCGCACTCCAGAACGGCCAGACCAATGTTGATGGCGTTGCGAAAAAAAATGCGAGCGAAGCTTTTGGCAATAATACAGGAGATGCCACAAGCCTTGATGGCCAGGGGAGCATGTTCTCGGGAGGATCCGCAGCCAAAGTTGGTATCAGCCACCAGGATGTCACCCGGCTTTACCTTATGCATAAAATCAGGCTCGATGCCCTCCAGACAATGCCCCGCCAGCTCTTGAGGATCGGAGGTGGAAAGATACCGAGCTGGAATGATAGCATCGGTGTCTACATTAGCCCCCAGCTTATGTGCTCTTCCTTTGAATTTCATGTTCACCTTCAAGGTCGATTGGCTTCTAGGTCATAGGAGTAGCTTTCGATCTGTCCTATTTCGCTTAGAGGCCACAGGGAAATCCAGGCCTTTCCGATGATATCATCCTCGGGCACTGCCCCGAAGGACCTGGAATCCTGGCTGTTACCCCGATTATCCCCCAGCACAAAGTAGTAACCATCGGGTACCCTGTACCGTGAAAAGGAATTGACCTTAATCCCCTCCAAATAGGGCTCAGATAAGGAAGAGCCATCGATATATATCTTTCCTCTCCTACCTTCCACCACCTCCCCGGGAAGGCCGATAACCCTTTTTATGTATGGTGAGCTATCCTGGGGGGGGTCAAATACTACTATCTCCCCGCGATGAGGGGAGCGAAGCTTATACACTACCTTATTTACAATGATGTATTGCCCATTCGAAAGCGAGGGTTGCATGCTTGAGCCCTCTACCTTAAAGCTGGGAATGGTGGACTTTACCCCGAAGAATATCACCGTGGCGATGAGGAAAACTATTAAGATCTCCCGCAGTATTTTCATTCTTTATCCCAATATGGTATCATGCTGTTGAGGGAAAAAAATGGCTAAGTGCGAGATTTGTGGAAAGGGAGTGAGCTTTGGTCACCATGTAAGTCATTCCAAAAGGCACACCCGACGCACATTCTCACCTAACATCCAGCACAGCACTGTGACTTTGAACGGGAAGAGGAAAAAGGTTTCCATATGCACCCGGTGCTTACGCAATCAGCACAAGGTCTGAAGGAGCCCTTTCTTAATCCGGCCTAGCTCTTGCTCATAGGGTGAAGCTGCGGCCTTTATCCTTCCTTTCCATTCCTCCTTGGCCTGGAGATTTATCTCCCCCACTGCATCTCCTGATATGCGTAGCCCGTGTAATACGTTTTTCCCCTCATTCCTTATCTCCCTTTTGTCCCTCTCCACTGCCTCCTGGTAGGAGCGGAAAAGATCATTTATCTCTGGGCCTGCTTTAGTTATTATTTCATTCTTCATTTGGGAAGCTAGTTCAAGCAGGAAAGAAAGATGGTCGTGGTTTCCTAGCTCTAGCTTGCATACCATATCCTGCCAAAGAGAACGCTCTACCATGTTCCTCTCCTCGCCGCTATATTTCAGTAACTCCCCCTCTATCTCCCCCGGGTTGTGGGCAGTGAGGTATGTTAAGGCAAGCTGTCTTCCCAGCTCAGCACATTTTCTTGCCTTTTCTTCCTTAAGCTCCTCCGGAGAGATCCTGTCCAACTTCTCCACCCTCTCCAGGGCAATCTCCTTAGCGCTCTTCATCCTTTCCATATCCTTTAGGATTATACTATTTTTTCAAGTCCTGGACATCCTGTGTACTCGTCTGGTAGATTCACAACCGCAACACAATAGACACAATCCAGCAGCCAGGTGGATGGCTACAGCCCTACTACCTGAGAGGTGAAGTAAGCTTAGTTTAAGCAATTCGAAAGAGCTATAAAAGGGGAGGGATTCTAGATAGGGAAAGCTACCTATAGAATTTACACACCTTGTAACTGGCATAAAACTAAGAAGGCCATCGTCTAGAAAGCCACCCTGGGTTATCTGGCCTGCCCAGCTTACCTTAATATACCTGCTCCCCCTATGATGGATGTTCTGCAACCACCATCTCTGCCATTCCGATTATCTTCCCCATTCCAGGAATAATACCCCTGTGTCTTTCCACAATAGAAAAACCAAACTTTGACTCTATTATGGTCAGAGCGCCTCCTTTTATAAAGTCTTTAGAATTTTTATAATGTCTCCTTCCAGCAAATCTTTCTATGCTCAATCTTAAAAGAGCCCCAGCTTTTGCTCCTAAACTATTTGGGCGTCTTGGATAAGCAAAATCGACAGCAATAAGCTTACCATCTTTTTTCAGAAGTCTTTTCACCTCTTCTATAATACTTTCTCTTCTTTCCGACTCGTTTTCATGCAAGGCAAAACAGAGAATTACGCAGTCAAAAGACTGATCTGGGAAATGCGTATTTGATGAATCTTCGACATAATATTCAATTTTTGGGCTGCGCTTCCTTGCTCTCTTAATCATTGCTTCTGAGTAATCTACCCCCTTTACTTCAAACCCACTTTTATCGAGCATCATACATTGAGTACCAAGACCACAGCCGAGGTCGAGTATATTGGAAAAGTGATATCTTTTTACGATGGCAATAACCTCCTCTCTTATATATTTTAAGAAAGGATTAACAAAATAAGTATATAGACCTGTTAAATGTTTATATGGGTCTGTATCATACATAACTCCACCTCATTTTATTTTTTGTAAAATCGGCCTGCACCCCAAACTCGTTCAATAAGTCAATAATTCTCTCACTCAGTCTAACTCGAAGTGCCCAGTTCTAGGAGTCCACTCCAAACTACTTCAATATTCTTCTCTATGGCCCCGGATGAAGTAACCAGCACCTCTCCTGCTCCACCTTGTCCTCCAGATTAGTGACACATCACCCCCCTTTCTTTGATCTATATGCCTTGCCCCTTTTATTTGTGACGATACAAATACTCAAATTCTAAGCACGAAACTCGAAATCCCAAACAAATCCAAAGCACTAATGGCATAAATCCAAAACGGTTTAGGTTATTTGGATTTTAGTCATTGGGCATTGTTTAGAGTTTAGTTGTCACCTATCTATCTGAATGAGTTCATTCTGGTTATGACCTTTGCTAGCTCTGAAACCTCAACTTCTCCCTGTTCTCCTCTTTTCATGTTCCGCAATATCACCTTACCTTCCTTTATCTCCTCGCCTACGATGATGGTGAGTTTCGCTCCAAAGCTATCCGCTCGTCTTAACTGAGACTTGAGACTTTTTTCTCCCACGGAAGCTACCGTCGAGATCCCCTCCCGACGAAGCTCGGAGGCAAGCTCTATTGCCCTGACCTTCTCCCCCCCGATATAGGCGACATAAGCTTGGAGACAAGGAGAGGGGATTTCCCTTCGTTTCTGGATATGGAGAACAATACGTTCCATGCCACAGGCAAAGCCAACCGCTGGTGTAGGCTTTCCCCCCAGGTTGGAGATAAGGTCATCATACCGTCCTCCTCCCCCCAGAGCTCCCTCTTCCCCTTTCGCTTGAGCTTCGAACACCGTCCTGGTGTAGTAGTCAAGCCCCCGCACCAGGTAGGGGTTGAGGAGGAAAGGTATATTGAGCCTTCCCAGAAGCTCCTTTACCTTCTCGAAGTGACTGCCACACTCAGAGCAGAGGTACTGGGGTATTTGAGGGGCGGATAAAACTTTCTCCTGGCAGGAAGGGTTTTTACAGTCCAGAAGGCGGAGAGGATTATGGCGAAACCTTCTCTGACAGTCAGGACAGAGTTCTTCCTTAAAACGTGAGTAGTAGTTTATGAGTTCTCGTATATAGCGGGGTCGGCAGGATGAGCAGCCTATGCTGTTCAGGATAAAAAAAAATCTGCCCCCACTTTATGCAGGAGGCTGTTAGCTATATCCATAACTTCAACATCTAAAGCGGGGTCGGATTCACCTATAGCCTCAGCCCCCAACTGGTGATGCTCTCGATACCTTCCTGCCTGGGGCCTCTCATATCTGAAGACAGGAGTGATGTAGTACAGTCTTACCGGTTGGGGAAGATTATGCATCCCATGCTCAATGTAGGCACGACATACCGGTGCTGTTCCCTCGGGCCGCAGAGCAACTCTGTTTCCGCTGCGATCCTCAAAGATATACATCTCCTTGTCTGCCACATCTGTTCCCTCCCCCACACCCCGCAGAAAAAGTTCAGCATTCTCAAAGGTAGGTGTTTCAACTCTCTGGTAGCCACATAGCTCAAATACTTCCTCCGCTTTTTGCTCTATAAGTTGGTAATATTTTACCTGGGGGGGAAGGATGTCCTGAGTGCCTCTGGGTGCCTTGAACATCCCTATAGGTTAATCTCTTCCTTCCCTGTTTCCTTTGTTTCTGCTGATTCTGTTAGCTTGACCCCTTCTTTTTTTATCCCCTTCGATTCTGCCGGGGCCACCGGCTCGTAGCGAGTATTGATTATCACCTGAACGACGGTGAGCCCGGTGAGCTTCTCCACCGATTCCTTCATTCTCTGTTGTAGCTCAGACCCCACTCCCAGTATATCTGAGCCCAGGGCCAGCAGGACATCGCAGCTCAAAATAACTCCATCTGGTCTTTCGTCCACCTTGGATCTGATATGCTTTACCCCCTCGACCTCGCTGCCTACTTTCTCAGCCAGAATACAGACGCTGGTCCCATCGACGTTGAGGATACCACCCTCACCAGAACGGATGGAGAGAAGAAGCTTACGCCGAGGCATGAATTCCAAAACCAGTATTCTTCCCATTCCCAGGATGAAGATAATGCTAACTGCAATGGCTATGGCCTTATCTCCACCATCGGCCTCGGCCACCCCCAGAAGTTGCCCACTAAACCAACCATAAGGAAGAATCTCCTCTGAGGCTGCTCCTGTAGCTACTAGAAGAAGAATTATGGCGGTAGCCAACACCAGTACTGAGAATACTGTGGTGAATACGCGATTGACAATTTCTCTCATGTTCTCACCTCGCTTTTTGGAATCGCTTTAACATTTATTTCCTCTCTGAGAAACCCAATACCTACCACTCTAATATTCACCTCTTTACAGGTTAAACCACACAAACTTGATAACTTTTCGGCTACACTGGCTCGTATTCTTGAGGCGATCTGGGGGATGCTGAACCCATAAATTACCCTCACACTGAGGTCCACAATGGCCTCCTTTAACCCTACCTGTACATCCACATCCCTGGTTCTTTCCTTGGCTGCGCCCACGTGCTCAGCTAGAGTGCGCCCAATAGAACTTGCCCCCAGGGCATACACACCTTGTACTTCACGGACAGCACTACCGGCAATAGCAGCCACCACTCCATCCGCTACCACAGTTACCCCCGGTATAGCCTCCCCCACTCAATTCTCCCTAACTTCCGAAATCTGCTCTTCCTTGGCTTCCTTTAACTGTTTGGCTTCCTTGGCTTCCTTTAACTGTTTGGCTTCCTTGGCTTCCTCAGGGAAGTAAATCCCGGTAATGTTTATGTTGATCTCCTTAGCCGCTATACCACACAAGCCCAGTAACTTCTCGGCCACCTTTTGGCGCACTTCGGAGGCTATTTCAGGTATGCTGTAGCCGTAGATAATTACCAGCGAGATGTTTACATTCGCCTCCTGGTCCTTCACCTCCACATCTACCCCCCTGGTTCTCTCCTCGGCTGCTCCTACACGCTCGGCTAAAGTACGCCTGACAGAACTGAGGCCCAGAGCATGGATTCCTTTTACCTCGCGGGTAACCACACCAGTGATAATAGCCACCACCTCATTCTCTATGACTAGCCTTCCGGTTACCCCTGTGCTTTCCTCTGACATTTCTCAAATCCCCCTTTCTATGACGCCTAAAAAGCTTTATAGAAGATACAGTATACTTTTTACCATCTCCTCATGTCAAATGAAGCCTATAAAGGCAAACTCTAAATACTAAATCTCGAAACTCTGAACAAATTCAAATGACCCAAATCACAACTCCAAAACCAACAATAGCCATATCCTTCATGGCTGCAATTGAGCAAAGGCATACAGTCTGTGGTTATGGGTTTAGTTATTTGGATTTAGATATTGTTT
>DFBE01000068.1 GCA_002367275.1 Dehalococcoidia bacterium UBA3088
GTGACCGGACTTGAGTAAAATTAACTCGGGAAGGGTTAAGAGGATTGGGAATTGAGAAGTGCGAAAAATCGGTTGTAAAGACTGCATTGACAGGTTACTGTCGGGTATTCTGGGCACTGCCGGCTTTGTCTCACTGTGGAGCATTTACGAGCTTCAAAAACAGAAAGACGGGTAGCCAGAGGATGGTTTCCCCGAAATCCAAAGAGATAAATTTGAGAAAGGATAATGGACTTTAAGCGGTTATGTCCCTCCGCCGAAACAGGTAGAATGAGATTCCCAGGAAAAAAGCACACCAGCAAAGTAATACCGCTGTGGCGTGGATTGCACTGGGATAAAATTCGGGAAGCCAGAAAGAGAACTCCTCTATCTCCAAATGGACAAAGGCAAAAGTATTGGGGCCGATCAGATATTGAGAGATATCCTTAGGCCATCCTTCCCCCATGCTGAGGACAGTGCTGACGATACCCTCCACCAGCCCATACCCGATGTATCCCCCTATACCTGCCCACGCTGAGCGAGCCAGGATGGTAAACAGCACCGCCAGGAAAGAATTAACCGCTAAGGTGAGGGCTGTTCCCCCGAACATTTTAGCTACCTCACCCAAAAGGGAAAGGGTGATAAAGTCTAAGCTCAACCCTCCCAGCTTTGAGGTAGTGAATGAGGCCAGGATAGTCCCCACAATCAAGGATATGGCAGTGACTATGAGGACAATAATGAGGAGACTTAAGATTTTGGCTCCCAGGTATCGGGAACGGGTTCTAACTCTGGCCATCATCTGCCTTACCGTTCCCTGACCATACTCCTCTCCCACCATAAATGAGGCTAGAATAACCAAAACCAGGCTGCCCGCTGACTGGGCGGTGGAGAAAATAAGGTCGATAGCGTCGGGGAACTGAAGGGGCATGGCCAGGGCTGCCCGGTAAGATTCTCCAGAGCTTACCACAACGTAGTAATAAAGGGAAAAGGTGAGGCAAAAGAAAAAGACCAGCACTCCCAGGAGTATAAAGCTCATCCTCCTCTTTTTTATCTTCAGTAGCTCAACGCCGATCAGGGTGGTCATTTTGCTCCTTCCATAATAACTTCCATAAACAGAGCTTCCAGGTCTTTCTCTTGAATAAGCTCGGCGGTCTTTCCGCAAATCACGAGTTTTCCCTGGTGGATAATACCTATGCTGGACGAGACCTGCTCTACTTCGTGGAGAAGGTGGGTGGAGAGGAATATGGTCTTTCCCTCCTCTCTTAGCTTCAGGATGAGCTCCCTCATCTCCCTCATTCCCACGGGGTCAAGACCGTTGGTGGGCTCATCCAGGATGATAAACCGGGGATCGGAAAGTAGAGCGTAGGCAATGGCCAGCCTCTGCTTCATCCCCTGAGAATAAGTGCCAAACTTATCTTTAGCCCGGGAAGATAGCTTTACGGTGTCCAGGACCTGTTCCGTCCTTGAGCCTGCCCTGTCGCCCAGGATCCGGGAAAAGATGTGCAGGTTATCCCAGCCCGAAAGGTAGGGATAGAAGGGAGGGTTCTCCAGCACTATCCCCACCCGAGGCCAGATGGAGGAAAGGTCGCTTCTCACGTCCTTCCCGAAGAGCTCAATCCTTCCCTCATCGGGGGTGATGAGGCCCAATATCATCCCGATGGTGGTGGTCTTACCCGACCCATTGGGCCCCAGAAAACCGAATACCTCCCCTTCCTCCACCTGGAGATTGAGGTCTGAGACAGCCACTATCTTTCCGAACTTCTTACTAAGGTGTTCTATCCTCAGGACAGTCATTTTTGAAACATATCTTTTACAGGATGCTATCGATGGCTTTTGAAAGCTCCTGGTAGTAGCTCTCGGAAAGACCATCAATCCAGCCATCGGTGATTACCACCTTCATCCCGTCATATTCAAGCTCCGTCCGGTATTTTCTAAGTCCATCCTCAGAGTATTCCTCCCAGGTCCCCGGCGGAAGCCCCCAGCTCTCCTCTCTCAGACCAATCAACGTCTCATATCCTGAATTCCCCACTTCATAAGGGATGTCTATGCAGTATTTATAGCCCATATCCAGGGCTTTCCTGGCCGCCTCCTTAACACTCAAAATTTCATTCTTGGGGTCCATCATTCCCTCCGCCATCTCGTTATAGGTTTGCCATACATCAAACATCCCTTCCCAGTCGCCTACTATATCCAGGCGGTAGATGGCTCGCCTGGCTCCCGTAAAGGTGACCTTAGCCGACCGATGGTAGGGGGATTCTCTCAGGTCGCAGCCTATCCCCGGGAAAAGCTCCAGGTCGCAGATGGGCATCCCATGGTGAGTCAGAAAGACCACTACGTCCGAGCCCGGGGAAATGTTCTCAAGCTCCTCCGAAACTTTTTTAGCTACCCCCTGGCTGAAGGGCTTTGTTCCCAGTATCTGGCCGGTAGGAACGATATTGACCTTTACCCTCTTTTGTTTAAGATAGGACTTGATTTCTTGAGGAGGATTTTCAAACTCCTCTTCTCCGGCGTCCATAAGAACGGGTATCACCAGGTGGGTTACCTTTTCCTCCTTCACCAGCTTTTTCGCTTGCTCTCTTGCGTCAGGAAACCCCGGACGGAAAGCCGGAATAAAGCCCCGGGCAATAACGACCTTATCTCCATACTTTTCCCTTAGCTTTTCCTCCACCTCATCCATTATCTTAAGCTCCCTCTCCTCACCAGGGTTATGATTATCTAAAGACTGATAAAGGCCATACATAAGAAGGCCGGTGAGCTCAGAAGAATCGGGTTCACCTCTGCCCGGACCCTTGGGAGAAAGGTAATAACCAGATAGTCCAGCCATTCCCCCCAGCATTCCAAACAGGGACCCTCCCTCAGTCAGGGAAACCCACACATAATCTTTACCCTTATATGGTCTGCCCCAGGCATCCACCAGATGAGGGTCTTCCTTTTCTTCTTCGGCCAGGGGATCATCCCTGTCTACCAGCATAGTGCCAGCGTCCCCCATCATTTCCCCCGTCATTTTCTCCAGCAGGGGATACATAGATCCCAACCCTAACATGCCTAAAAACCCCTTCGTGTAATTGTCCATGAAGTGCTTCCACCCGATATAGGCATCGGCATCGTATTTTTCTGGCTCACCCCAGCCGATCAGGAGCACCCCTATCTTTTTTTCTGCTGCCACCCCGGTAGACAGAGGAACCGAGGTGAGTAGTAAACTGACCGCTACTATTAAGCTTACCGCTAACTTTTTCATCACAATCTCCTTTCCTTTATTTCTTCACCTTTAATATGAACTAAAACTCTACATCATTAGCCTCCTTTCTTTATTTGAATATGAATTGAAACTCTGGTGGTACCTCCTCCGGTGAAAGGGGAGGTATTACCTTGAGGAAGAAAACCATGGGTCCCATCTTTCCCAGCATTTTGCCCGGATAGATGGTTAAACCCATGTTCCAGTTTCCCATACCGGCGTCCCACACCCCTTCATAGACGTTGCCCTTCACCCGGGTCATCTCATATTCGGGGTTCATCATGGACATAGGCATAGGGGATTCCATGCTGACCTGAATCTTAGAGAAATCATCATTGAATTCCCACCTGCACCCCCCCTTGGGTACCGACTTAAATGAAGCCATCTCATGGCCGGCTACGCCCTGGAGTAAGTAAGGGTTTACCCACTTCAGGTTGAAGCTCATAACTCCTCCCCCCATGCTTATTCCACCCACCACCCGGTGGTTTTCCCACCCCTCAAACTCCCCAAACTCAGAAGAGGTCAAATCCGGACTGGGTATAAATTTGACGCACAGGAAAGCCACCACCAGAAGAGCTATGGAGGTAATGATTACTCCTTTCCGGCTCATTCTTCTTCCACCGGCCTCAACGGTATAATGTGGGGTGCTCCAGAATTATTACCCACTATGGCCTCCACACCATAAACCAACCTTATGTTCTCCGGGGTAAGAACTGACTTCGGTTCCCCGGCTGCATATACCTCTCCTTTCCTTAAAACAACCATCTGCTGAGAGAAGCGAGAGGCAAGGTTCAGATCATGCATGGCCATTATGGCCAATATTCCCCTTTTTTCCACCACATCGGCGAGAAGGCCCAAAACCCCCAGTTGATGCCTCAGGTCAAGGTTGGAGGTAGGCTCATCTAAAAGCAGCACTTCGGGCTCCTGGGCCAGGGCTCTGGCGATAAGAACCTTCTGCCTCTCACCCCCGCTTAATTCACCAAACATCCTCATGGCCATATCCTCCAGCCCCATCAGTTCAAGTATCTGGGTCACTATCTTCCTGTCCTTCTCCCCTACACCCCAGGACAGATGAGGCCTCCTCCCAATGAGAAGGGCCTCAAACACCGTGCAGGGGAAAACATTACCCGCACTCTGGGGGACATAACCTAAAAGCCTGGCCATCTCCATTGTTCCCATCTTAGCTATATCTTTATCCTCTATCAGGATGGAACCCCTCTCTGGCTTTAGCATCTTATCCATGCATTTTAAGAGGGTGGTCTTACCTGAACCATTGGGGCCGATGATGCTTACCATCCCCCCTTTCTCCATGTTCATGGTTACATCCTTCAGGGCGGGCCTTGAGCCATAGCTAAAACAGACACCTTTAATATCAAGCTTCATACTGCCCTCTTCGAAGCGCTAGATACAGGAGAAAAGGAATGCCGATGAGGGTGGTGAGCAGCCCTACAGGAATCTCAAAGGCCCCGCCTATAGTCCGGCCTAAAGTGTCGGTGCCGAGGAGAAACAGGGCACCAATTATGGCAGCGCAGGGAAAGATGAGACGGTAGTCATTCCCCATCAGCATACGGGCCAGATAGGGGGAAACAAGGCACACAAACCCGATGAGGCCAGTGAAGCAAACGACGCTTGAGACAACCAGGGTGGACAATACCATGCTAACCACCCTCAGCCGTTTCAGGTTAACCCCGCTGCTCTGGGCTACCTCATCCCCCAGGGCCAGGGCATTTAGATCCAGGCAGTACTTCAGCAGTAAAGGGATAGAGACAAGAAGGAAGATGAAAATTACTCCCACATTTTCCCAGCTACTTCCCACCAGGAGCCCAGTTATGATGTAGCTTGCGCTCATGGCTGCTCCTCCCATCATTCCCACCAGGGTGGTCATGGTCAGGAAAAGGTACATCAGGCAAACCCCGCACAGTATCACCGTCTCGGGGGTGGTTCCCCGGTGCCGGGAAACAGCATATATCAAAAGCAAAGTGCTAAGTCCAAACAGAAAAGCCACCCCTACCGCCAGATACTTACTCCCTGTCTCCAGAGAGGCACCCAGTATCAGGGTCAGGGTCCCCCCAAAGCAGGCAGCCGAGGAGACTCCCAGGGTAAAGGGACTGGCCAGAGGATTTCGCAGGACCCCCTGCATCACCGTCCCGGAGAGGGCAAACCCCACTCCGCAGATGATGGCCATAATGATGCGGGGTAGCCTCAGCTCCCAGATGATGACGCTGGTACGGAAGTCTGACTCCACATCCAGAAAGGGAAATTTGGACAGGATGGCGCGAACGGTATCTCCAAGGCCTAAGGAGGCTGCCCCCAGGGGAGTAACCGCTATCGCCACCACCACCAGCAAGGCCAGAAGGGAGAAGATGACCATGGTCTTGCGGGCAATGTGCCGGGTGTAAAGGCCATCTGCCTTAGCTACTTCTTGCTTCATACTTCAGGATAAACAAACAGTCCCTGATACTTCAGGCCATACCACTTCTCAATCCACTCTTTGTGGAGAGCTTCAGGGTCTATGTCCTCGAACCTATCGGGGTAGAACATTTTAGCCAGATAGCAAATGCCTACCGGCCACCTGGCTGATGAGAGCATCATGCCAAAGGGGAAAGCATAAACCCTTCCCTCTACTACCGCATCTATCGCCTTTGCCGCAGGGCGACCTGTCATATCATCCACCACACTCTTCAGACAATCCGGGTCGGGCTCACTGGTGTACCCAAAGGGCATGATGGGGATTTCACCTCCCATAAGCTTTCCGATCATACCGGTCATCTCCCCCATGGGCATGTATTCCCCGATCATCACCTCAGGGTTAGCCCCTACTATCGCTTCAGGACTGACCAGGCGGAACAACATGGTGGGTATGGTTATCTCTATATCTTCTCTTCCCAATCCGGAAGGTAACAATATCTCGGGCAATCCTGCCTCCCCCATATCTATCTCCACCTCCTCTCCCCCAATCTTAACCTTGCCTTTATACACTCCCGGGCTTACCTCTTCCATCTTTACCTCTATCCCCTCTTCCAGCACCATCCCATTGGGTAGCTTTGTCCCCGCGGGTAGCTTTATCCGGGTGGGTATCTTCATCCCGGC
Organism: Dehalococcoidia bacterium UBA3088; assembly: GCA_002367275.1. Taxonomy (GTDB): domain Bacteria; phylum Chloroflexota; class Dehalococcoidia; order UBA2247; family UBA3088; genus UBA3088. Next base: position 6,302 of record DFBE01000068.1, read on the forward strand.
GGGTATCTTCATTGAACTGGGCATCTGAAACAATCCTCCTCCTGCCTCAGCAAACACATTCTTTCCCCCCGCCATCTCAATCATAGTATTATGGGGTGAACCCTTGGTCATGGTCATGAACGGGAAATGAAATTCCCAGTATACTTTCGTCCTTTCCTCAGGTGGTATATCCTTCACTCTTCCCGCGACCAAATCCAGGTAAGAGTGAGTAAACTTAATGAGTTCCTCGGCTCTATCTTCTTTGCCCAATATCTTACCCAGAGTTCTTACATCCCGGTCATAAACCTCCGGCATCCATCCATCTATTGTCACTGTCTTGATGCCCGCCGCTTCCAGCTTCTCATTGAAGCCGGGAAGGAAGCACAGTATGCTACTTGTGATCACTACCTGAGGATTTAAGTCGATGACCTTCTCATAGCTGGGGAAATGGTGAAGGCCAACTGAGGCTTTATCCTGCAGGGTGGGATAGAATTCAGGCATATACAGGGGCATCAGGTCAACGCCCACCACTTTATCCTCTCCCCCCAGGGCAACGATGAGCTCATCAACCAGCATGTTCACACTAACTATCCTCTCCACAGGATAGGGAATGACAATTTCCTGCCCCCAGGAGTCCACCACTGTAATGGTCTCCCGGGCACTGGCTTGAGGGATGGGCAGCATAACCGCCATAAGGCAGGCAATAGTGAGCCCGGTCAGTAGCCGCGTCTTAGTTTTCCACCATCCAGAATTTAAGTTTTTCATCCTCTTTTCTCCTTCCTTACATCAGTGCACCCATCATCATGGGTATCATAAAACCAAAGATAAGCTCCTCCAGCACACCAGGCTGAATTAACCAATCAACCATTCCACCCATTGTCTCAAGGTTACAGAGCGGCCCTATAAACCCTAACCAGTCGCTGGCGGACCCCGCCGGGTCTGAGACCGTACCCGAGAGTATGAACGTCATCATCGGCATCATTGTCTCCCCCATCAACCCCACTATCAGATTCACCGTCCCTATGGGGTCAGAGAGCATCTTTCCCATCATGGGTGTTATCATCGAAGGCATCTCAGAGAGTGCCCTTCCCGCAAGCGATGGCATCATCCCACACATAAGCTCAATCGTGGAAGGCTCTTCTTGCTCCCCACCTGGGTTGTCGTCCAGATAGGCCGCCGGGGTATCACAGGGCACGATTCCGCTCGCCTTCATCCCACTATTGGCTAAGCCCACCGGGATAGAAGAAATTAAAAGACAGGCCACCATCACAACTGCCGGAATTATTCTTCTCTTCATTTTCACCTCCTCTTGCTTCCTTCTTTGCTGTTTTTCCCCTTCTCGTGGTATACTGTTAACGCACCAAGGGCGAGGCAAACTGACCCTAACGAATAGAGCAGCACTCTGATTTGCTACCTCTGAAAGTAACTTGCCAAAGCTTTGCTTCAGAGGAATGGCTCTCGCCCCGGTGCCCTTTTTATATATTTACATTTGTATCAAAAAGGAATACCCTTCTCCTTTTCTCATTAGCATTTACGCCCAGTTTTTGCAAATGCATAGTTTTCCTAAAACCAGAATCAATATAACAAGCTTTTACCTTACCTGTCAAATTTTCGGGGGCTCTTTCTACTACAGGCTTTCCGTTAAACCCAGGCTCTCCGGGTAATAAAAACAGTGGTGACGGATTAGCCTGCCTGTCTGCTATATGCAAAGGCAACAGCTTGCCCCCTGGCTTCCTCAAACTCGCGGCTCCTGCGGAGGGAGGGGAGAGGATTCCCGTAGATTCTCCAGCCGCACTTCCCTGTGCATGGCAATGGAACTAACCCCATATATCCCAGAACATCCTTGACGGGATAGCCAAGCGCTAATCCAATCTCATGTGGTATCTGTCTTTCCTCTTGCCATCGCTGCCCGACTTCTTCCAGGAACCTGGTTGGCCCGATGCCACGTGAGTAGCCCAATTTATCCAAAACCCGCTGTGGCACATCCGACAGTGTTTTTTGCACCCTTACCGGGTCGTACATGATAACCCTGGCACATATTTCACTACGGCAAAGCACCAGGTATGAAAGACCCCATGATTGCGAAAGCGTTGCTATATGACAAATACGTTGATCGATGCTCAACTCGGAATCTTCAGCCCTGAGCATCAACAGCTCACCAGCTTTGCTTGCCAGAAGTACGCC
>DFBE01000083.1 GCA_002367275.1 Dehalococcoidia bacterium UBA3088
ATCGTAAAATTCACGATTCTCGAGTGCGTCTAGTATACTTAAAGCTAAACGCTGGTGGTTAGATCTCTCCTCTTAAACACATAAAACGAGATCCCTCCCAGGAGGACGCACCAGGCGAGGAGCACCAACGTGGCCTGAGTAATACTGGGGTACATATTGGAAGCTATGATGGTCTCTGTCTCCTCATAGTCCTCTAAATGGATAAAGACGTCGCTATTAGGGCTGATCAGATACCGGGAAATGTTATCCATCCATCCTCCAGAGTAAGTAGTAATGGATAGCACGGTTGTCTCCAGGATAAAGGTATAGCCTAGATATCCTCCTATTCCCACCCACGCTGAGCGACCCAGGGTGGTGAATAGGAAAGCTAGGAAAGCGTAAGCAACAACTGCCAGCACTGTCCCTCCCAGCATCCGGGCCACCCTCCCCACAAGAGAAAGGTCAATGAAATCAAGATTTAAGTCACCCGTGAGCGAGGTAGTGATTGAGGCAAGGCCAATGCCCACAGCCAGAGAAATGAATATGACGATGATGGCTATGATTATAAGCAATACCACCTTAGCCCCCAGATATTGGAAACGGGCCCCGGTTCTGGCTACGGTATACCTGGTGGTTCCCCATTTGTATTCATCACCTATGACAAAGGCAGTTATGATAGCCAGTAGTATTCCCCCTATCAACCGGGCATTGGGGAACAATAGATATTCAAAGGTATCAGGAAACTGGAGCCATTGTTTGAGGCCCAGGCTATATTCTGAGCTTTCCGCTGCCAGGTAGTAGCCAAAAAATATGAGGCACAGGAAAGTAAGCAGGATAGCCAGCAGGATCCAGGTTGCTCGGCGTTTCTTAAGCTTTTCAAGCTCTATGCTTACCAACGCCCTCATCTATTCTTCCCCTGGGGGTCAGGGAGCAGAACACGGATCATTCAACGTCTAGCCAAAACCAGCAGAACTTATCCGTTCCCCAGGTGGATGAGTCGTTGAGGAGGTGCTCAGCCCATACTGGGTCGTCACCAAACTCGAGGACCCTGGGTTCTCCCCCCACCATTTCCATGTGAGGAACATGCTCTGGACTGCATATTGTGTCCAGTAATATCCAATCCCCCCCCATCTTCTTACCCCGGAAATCCTCCCCCAATTTCCACCTTCCTATTCCCCACCCCTCATCTCTCAAGAATACGTAGTTATGATAGACAATAGTTCCCCCTGGAATGGGCCCTATTCCCCCCCTAAGGACAAAGGAAGGGAAAAACCCCAGAGCCACATCATAACCGCACAGCTTAAGCAGGGCAGCCAGGACCATTGTCTTACCCATACACTCCCCTTCTTGCCTGGATATCACTTCACAGGGGTAGGCCGCCGCACCGGTCACCGCGGATACGGGTATCCTGCCTATCAAAGGTATGCGAGACAGGCCGCCTTTAGCTTCTTCAGGAAAGGAGATATGGTCTCGTACATAATAATATAAAAGCTGGGCCTGGGAAAGCCTATCTAGCTCCTCAAACGAGAGCACCATCCTTTCATCCTGAACCCCGACCTCCTTTTTCTCTCTCAGCGGCTGTATAACATACTCCAGAAGATATTGCCTGGCCACATTTGAGGTTGGGCTATTTTCACCTCCAATGTCATGAAGAATTATGTTTCTTTCCTGAGGAAATATATCCCCGGGCCCCCCCAGACAAGAGGTAGCAGTGCGGAGGATACCCTTCTTTTGACTTTTATAGTAGTCTAAAAGGTCCCGGTACTCTGGATGCTCCCCGGATAGCCCCTCCAGAGTGGGTGGCTTTGGCCAGTCATACTGCCTGGCTGAAGTCAAAACTGGAGCTTCCAGTGTCAAAAGGGCAATTAAGACGGCCAACATTATTCTTTTCATAGCACCCCCCACCAGAAAGGATTGGCCCCCTGAGCGCAGGGATTGAGGTTTATGAACTTCGAATCTATGAATTTCGTCCATCCCGGATCCTCTCCAAACTCAAGGGCCTTGTGCGGACCCCCCACCATCTCCATATAAGGAGCGTGCCTGGGGCTATGAATAGGGTCCAGAATGATCCATTTCCCGCTCATCACATTTCCGCTCCCATCCTCCCCCAATTCCCATCTCCCCACTCCCCACCCTTCATCTTTCAACAGTACATAGTTATGGTAACCCAAGAAGATAAGGCGACCATCCAACTCTCTCCCCATGGGGATGAAAAAGCCTATTGCTACATCGTATCCGCATAGCTTTAGAAGGGCAGCCAGGGTCATGGCCTGGTCATTGCAAAGCCCATGATGGGAGGAAACAGTCTCACAAGGGTATTTAAACACAAAAGGGAGGCTACGTAAAGCTACCCCCACATAAGGGAGGGACTTTAATGTTCTTTCTAACCCCTTGAACTCCTCAGGATGAGGGTAAAGGATATAGTCCCGCACGAAGTAGTAGATAAGCTGGGCCTGGGCTAATCTGGAAAGCTCATCAAATTGTATAACTTTCCCATCCTGAAGGCGAAGCGATTTTGCTTCTCGCAGGGGCTGGATCACATTGCCCAAGAGATACTCCTTAGCTAGCTCAGATGTACTTTCATTTCTTCTTCCGATGTCGTGAAGGATCATATTTTTCTCCACGCTGAAGATATCCTGTGGCCCTCCAGCAAATCCATAAAAACCCCATTTAAGAGAATGGGCGCTTCTTTCTCCTTGATAGTAATCTGAAAGCTCTGGGGAGAGAGGGGTTATATTCCACTCCGAAGCCTGAGCCAGAGATGGCATAAGCAAGAGAACTAGGCCGAGCAAAACACTTACTATCCTCTTCGTCATTGTTATCAATATTATAGACGTAACCGAAGAAGTAAAGGTTCAGCTCAGGAATGACATAAACTCAAAATGTTTAGGTCCTTTGGACTTTAGTCATTGGGTATTGTTTAGGATTTAGGGCTTCGGATTTAGGGTTTAGGGTTGATTTGGATATAATAATTAACAAACCATGGCCTATAAAGTAACCCTTATCCCCGGGGACGGGATCGGTCCCGAGATAACCAGGGCTACCAAGAGAGTTCTGGAAGCCACCGGGGTAAGCTTTCGCTGGGAATTGGCAGTGGCGGGAGACAGAGCCCAGGATATGTTTGGTACCCCTCTTCCAGATTATGTGCTGGATTCTATAACCCGAAACAAAGTGGCTCTCAAGGGGCCCATCACTACCCCGGTGGGGCATGGCTTCAGGTCAGTTAACGTAGCCCTGCGCCATACCCTGAATCTCTATGCCTGCCTTCGCCCCTGTAAGACCTACCCCGGCACCCCCAGTCTATATTCAGATGTGGACATCGTAATAGTGAGGGAAAATACTGAGGGCTTATACGGCGGTGTGGAGTTTGATGCGTGGTCCCCGGGAGCGCTAAAGCTCCAGGAGCTTATATCAGAGGTGCTGGATAAACAGGTAGGAAAGGATACCGGGTTCAGTGTAAAGATCACTTCAGAGAGAGCCAGTAGAAGGATAGTCAAGTTTGCCTTCGATTATGCCAAAGATCACGGGAGGAAGAAGGTTACTGCCGTACATAAAGCCAATATCCTGCGCTCCTCCGATGGTTTTTTCCTGGATATTGCCCGAGAGGTGGCCAGAGAATATCCCGAGATAGAGTTTGATGAGGTGATCATAGATGCCCTATGTATGGAACTGGTGCGTAAGCCGCATCTGTTTGATGTGCTGGTCCTTCCTAACCTGTATGGAGATTTTATCTCTGACCTATGCGCGGGGCTGGTAGGGGGGATGGGAGTCGTTCCGGGGGCCAATATAGGCGATGGGATAGCCGTCTTTGAGCCCAATCACGGCAGTGCCCCCAAGTATGCGGGAAAAAATAAGGTAAACCCTATGGCCATGATGCTCTCGGGGGTGATGATGCTTCGCCATCTGGGTGAGGTAGAGGCAGCCGATAGACTGGAGGGGGCCATCACTCAGGTAATAGCGGAGGGAAAAAGCGTCACCTACGACCTTAAGCCGAACCACCACCCTCCGGTAGGTACTTCCGAAGCCGCCGATGCGGTGATAGAAAAGTTAAATGCATGAGCTTTCAGTAGTACAGAGTATGCTGGACATCGTCTCTGAGAAAGCTAAGGAGATATCTGCCCCCCGGATAGTGAGAATAAATCTGGTGGTGGGGGAAATCTCCAGCATTGTGGATGACTGTGTTCAATTCTACTTTGACTTTATGGCCAAGGATACCGTAGCGGAGGAGGCAGAGCTTCACTTTGAGCGCATACCCTTAAAGCTTAAGTGTCGAAAGTGCAGCCACATCTTCTTTCCCCAAACGGGTCAGTGGAACTGCCCTGGTTGTGGTTCAGAAGGAGTGGAGGTAGTGGGGGGAAGTGAGTTCTATATAGATTCTATAGAGGTGGAATAACATGAAGGTAAAGGTATTACAGAACATTTTGGGGGTCAACGATCAAATAGCCGCCAGGAATCGGGAGCTTTTGGATAAGAACGGGGTAAGGGCCATAAATATAATGTCCTCACCGGGGGCAGGAAAGACCAGCCTCATCTTACAGACCATAAAGAATCTTCGGGGGAAAAGCCTCGCCGTAGTGGAGGGGGATATAGCCTCTACCCTGGATGCGGATAAAATAGGAGAGAAAGGAGTGGAGGTAGTACAGATAAACACCGGGGGAGAATGCCATCTGGATGCTAACATGCTCTCCATTGCTTTAGCCGAGCTAAACCTTAAGACAATAGACCTTATGTTCATTGAGAATGTGGGCAACCTGATCTGTCCGGCCGAGTTCAATTTGGGTGAACATCGAAAGGTGATGATACTATCTCTTCCTGAAGGCGACGATAAGCCCTTCAAGTATCCACTGATGTTCACCACAGCAGATGTGGTGATAGTAAACAAGATTGACCTTCGGCCAGTTTTGGATTTCAACCTGGAAGCCTTTTCGGCACATGTTCGAGGCATAAACCCTGATGTTAAGTTGTTCACCATCTCCTGTAAGACCGGGGAAGGGGTCTCAGATTGGATTTCCTGGCTTCTGTCGGAATTAAAAGACGAGCCATAAGGGCCAACATCCGTGGCGTAGTGCAGGGGGTTGGCTTCCGGCCCTTCGTATATCAGTTGGCCACCCAACATGGTCTTTGCGGTTGGGTATGTAACACTTCAGGAGAGGTGATATTGGAGGTGGAGGGGGAAAGGGGAAACATAGAGGATTTCCTCCAGGAACTGCAAAGCTCGCCTCCACCATGTTCTCACATCGAGGAGCTATCGGTAGAGGAGATTGCACCTCCAGGGTTTGAAGGCTTTGAGATCCGCCAAAGTAAGGTTATATTAGGGGAATATCAGCTTATCTCCCCTGACATTGCTACCTGCAACAAATGTCAGGAAGAGATCTTGCATCCAACGGATAGGCGCTATCGCTACCCCTTCACCAACTGCACCAACTGCGGCCCCCGATTCACCATCATCGAGGATATCCCCTACGACCGCCCCAGAACCACCATGCGCGATTTCGTGATGTGCCCTGATTGTCAGAGAGAATATGACGACTGCTCTGATCGTCGCTTTCATGCTCAGCCCAATGCCTGCCCGGTATGCGGCCCCCAACTTTCGCTTCTAGATGACCAGGGAAATAACCTTGCTAGCCTGGATGCTATATCAGAGGCAGCCCACCTTCTGAGAAGGGGATACGTAGTGGCCTTGAAGGGCCTGGGAGGATTTCTTCTGGCCTGCGATGCCCTGAATGAAGAGGTAGTCAAGACCTTAAGACGAAGGAAGAGGCGCCCCCATAAGCCACTGGCAGTAATGATGGAAGACATACAAGAGGTAAAAAGACACTGCTCACTATGTTTAAAAGAAAAGGAAGCACTCCTATCACCTCAGTGCCCCATCATTCTTCTCAGATGGAAGAATAGCTCCACCATCCCTAAGCTGGTGGCACCCAACACCCATTATCTGGGAGTGATGCTTCCCTATACTCCTCTTCATCACCTCCTGCTAAGAGATGTTAAGCGCCCGCTGGTTATGACATCCGGCAACCTATCTGAGGAGCCCATCGCCAAGGATAATGATGAAGCCTGCCGGAAGCTCTCAGGGATTGCTGATTATTTCCTGGTTCATAACCGAGATATACGCACCTGCTTTGATGATAGCGTGGCCCAGGTGGAACTGGGAAAACTCCAGCTCGTCCGCCGCGCCCGGGGTTACGCCCCCTATCCTCTACACCTCCCCTTCAGATCAAGGGAGGTCCTGGGAGTGGGGGGGGACCTCAAGAACACCTTCTGCCTACTTAAGGATGAGTATGCTTTCCTCTCCCAGCACATCGGGGACATGGAAAGCGTTGATAGTCTGGCCCATCTAGAGGATACCCTGGGGCTGTACAGAAGGCTGTTTCGAGTTAAGCCCGAGGTCATAGCCTGCGACCTTCACCCAGACTATACTTCCACTCGATGTGCCCGGAGAATCGCCCAGGAGGAAGGTTTACCTCTCGTCCCCGTGCAGCACCACCATGCCCATATTGTAAGCTGCCTTACAGACAACCAGGAAAAGGGGCCGGTGATCGGCGTGGCCTTCGATGGAACAGGCTACGGAAGCGATGGCTTGATCTGGGGGGGAGAGTTTATGCTCTCAGACCTTAAGGGATTTCAAAGGTTGGGCCATCTCCAGTATCTTCCTCTCCCTGGTGGAGATATGGCCATTCGGAAGCCCTACCGTACGGCCATCGGTTACCTCTCTTATCTAGGATACGATATCGACCTTCCCTTTTTAGATGGGGTGGATAGTCAAGAGATCTCCCTTATCCGTAAACAGGTGGAAAGAGGGATAAACTGTCCACTTACCTCAAGCATCGGTCGCCTGTTCGATGCCGTTTCTGCCCTGCTGGGGATAAGAGGAAGAGCCACCTTTGAAGGTCAGGCAGCCTCCGACCTGGAGATGATGGCAGGGAACGGGAAGGAAAATACCTACCCCTTTTCTATAGTCGAGGATGGTGAGGGAAGAGTTATCATGGTGGGCGAACTTCTGGGAGGCATAATTTCTGACCTAAGGCATGGTCTTCCTTTATCCTATATTTCAACTAGATTTCATGTCACAGTGGCTCTCATGATATCTGAGATGTGCCAGATACTTCGCCAGGAGACAGGAATAAATAAGGTTGCCCTGAGCGGAGGAGTATTTCAGAATCGACTACTCCTCAAAAAAGCAGTCTCTGGCCTTGAGACCCAGGGGTTTGCCGTTTTTACTGCTGGGCAGATTCCCTCAAATGATGGAGGCATTTCAGTAGGGCAGGCGGTTATAGCCAGTCTCTTTAGAGGTTAAAATTCCCTCATCTAGTACATGTGCCACCTCTTCCCTGACTTTAGCATCAGGGTCATGAAGCAATTCCCTAAGATAAGGGTAACTCCTTTTCCCCATCTCACCGCATGCTCTTACGGCAGCGATTTTTATCTCCGAGTAGGGGCTTTTGAGCTCAGATACGATGGTAGAAAACCAGCCAGGGTTACCGTTCCTTCCCATGGCCAGGATGGCAGTAGCCCGGGGCTGGAGGTCATTCAACCGATAAGCCTTTTGGATTGCCTCCGCGGCACAAGGCATGCTTAAGGGGCTTAGAGCCTGCACCGCTTTACACGCCACTTCGAGGTTTTCATCCTCGTCGTACACTACCGACATCAAGACATCAATGATGGAGAATATATTTTTTATGCTTGCCTTACCTTCTTCATAAAGAAGGATAAAGTTACCCAGGGTGGCGGCAGCAGCACTGCGGACTTTCGCCACCTGGTCATACCTTAATATGTGAACCAAGCCAGGTATAAGGCGCAAATCCTCGCATTCCCACAAACCTTCAATGGCTATTTTTCTCACTTCATCATCAGGATCATCAAGGCAGAGTTCAAACATACGGTCAAAATTTGGCTCTACGCAAACGTCAGCCATGACCTTGAGTTTATCCACGACCTCACGGCGCCGGTTAGTACTTATGTTTTTCCACTCTTGCTCCAGGAGGTTTATCTTTTGTTTAGTAAGATCTGAAAACTGCATAAGAAGGCTTGGCCCAATGGGCTTTATCTCATCCCTGATAGCAGCAAGGTGGCTACCAAAAGGCATCGACTCTAACCCTCACCTTAAATTTTACCGTTATCCTGGTCAGAATCAAGTAGCTTTGATTTTTGACCCTCTAAAGAACAGTCTAACCAAACTGTCCAGTTTTAGAAGTTCAGTTCAAAGCTTCTCTTCGGTTGGTTAGATACCGCACAAGCTGGTGTTGGATTGTAAACTGAACGTATTCCAAACTTGTGAGTTCAAAGAAATTCTAAATCCTAATCTCTAAACAACTTCAAATGACCAAAATCAAAAACCCAAAACAAGGAGAGGAAATGAAGAGGAGTTATAAAAAAACTCAGCGGCTATAAGGTCTTGGTCATTTGGATTTAGATATTGTTTAGGATTTAGTGCTTTGAATTTAGGGTTTATACACCTCACATCGAGGGATCGTAAAATTCATGATCCTCGAGTGCGTCTAGTATAAATGGGCTCTTGCTCTAAGAGTCCCGTAAAGGATAAAATTATGTTGGGTGAAAAAAATACTCCTGGTAGAAGATGACAGAACGCTGAGCAATACCCTGAACTACAATCTTCAAAAAGAAGGTTATGAAATATTAAGAGCCTTCGACGGAGAAGAAGCTTTAAACATTGCCCTTGCCCACCCACCCAACCTTCTCATCCTGGATATCATGCTCCCCAAGCTTTCCGGCCTAGAAGTCTGTCGTATTCTGCGTAAGAAGATGAATGTGCCCATATTGATCCTCACCGCCAAGGTTGAGGAGACAGATAAAGTGGTAGGGTTGGAGATGGGAGCAGATGACTACATGACCAAGCCTTTCAGCTTGAGAGAGCTTCTGGCCAGGGTTCATGCCCTTTTTCGGCGCACCGAGATGGCAGCAGAAAAAGAGGATACTGTGATCACCGAGGGTAAGCTCAGGCTAGACCTTGGCCGTCACCGAGCATTTGTGGATGACCTTCCTCTTGACCTTCCTCTCAAAGAGTTTGAACTTTTAGCCCTGCTCATAAAAAATAAAGGTCAAACTCTGAGCCGGGAACAGCTTCTGGAGAAAATATGGGGCTATGAGTACGAGGGGGATACCCGAACAGTAGATGTCCACATACGAAGGCTACGGACGAAGATCGAACAAAATCCCTCCTGCCCCATATATATATTTACCGTGAGAGGGATAGGCTACAGGTTTGGATGAGCGTCCCAAAGCTGGTAATAGCCTACTTTTTACTTACCCTTATAACCGCGGGTCTACTTCTTGCGCTTTCGGATACAGGAGCCAGGGTAGGCATCGCCACAGGAGCAATTACGCTCTGTCTTTTCTCAATTCTGGCTATGAAGAGGAACATGGAACAAGAGGGTGAGGAGAGAATAGGGAGAGCAGAGTCAAAATTCAGGGAGAGGGAGAGAAAGCTCATAGCCGATAAGGGTAAGATAGAATCGGTATTAGACCTCTTAGACCAGGGAATTATTCTGACCAACAGGCAAGGTAAGGTTTCCCGGATGAACCGTAAGGCAAGGGAAATGCTGGGAATAAGGGGAAGAATCCAGGGGAAAAGTCTCATAGAGGTCATGCCCTATCATGAGGCCTTCGAGTGTCTCAGGGAGTGCTTGGAAGAGGGAGAGGAGAGAGAAAGAGAGATAAGAGAAGGGGAAAGCTTTTTCCGGTTGAAGATTGTCCCCTTAAGGTTAGATGGTGAGGTAAGAGGTCTGGTGATGCTCAATGACTATACCTCCATCAAACGTATGGAGAAGGCCAGACAGGAGCTCATAAGCGATGTCTCTCATGAGCTTCGCACCCCTATCACTTCGGTCAAGGCCTTGGTGGAAACCCTTTTAGATGGTGCTATGAGTGATAGGGAGATGGCAAACTCCTTTTTAGAGAGTGCAAATTCAGAGCTGGACAGATTGGCCAAGCTGGTTTCAGAGCTCCTGGAACTTTCCCGAATTGAGTCCGGGGAAATGTCCTTCCAGTTCAGGCAACAGGACATAAACGCGATTATGCAAAAGGCAGCAGATAGGTTTAGACTTCAACTAGACAAGGTAGGATTAGAGCTCGAGATAGATGTCCCTTCCTCGCTCCCGGTCATAGCTGATGCAGAAAGGATAGAGGAGGTGATGACCAACTTGCTTACCAATTCCTTGAACTTCACTCCTGCTCCAGGGAAAATCACCATAAAGGCCAGGAGGGATGATGCGTTCATCGCTATATCAGTGACGGACACCGGGGAGGGGATCCCACCATCCGACCTCCCCCACATATTCGAGCGATTCTATAAGACAGATAAGTCTCGAGGAAGTCAAGGGAGCGGGCTAGGGCTTTCCATCTGTAAACATATCATTCAGGCTCATGGGGGAAAGATGTGGGCGGAAAGTGTGGAGGGGAAAGGCTCTACCCTTTCCTTCACCCTTCCTTTGGCTTCTCCTTCAATGGTTGATGCAAGATGATGTTGGGAGTAAAGCAGATTGTCCTGGCTACGGTGATAAGTGGCCTCATGTTGTGCCCCGGAGTGCTTTCCTTACAGGAGGTGAACATGGAACTAGAGATTAAAAGCTTCGCTTTTTCAGAAGGGGAGAAAATACCGGTCAAGTATACCTGTGAGGGAGAGAATATATCCCCGCCTCTTTCCTGGAGCAAGCTTCCTTTCGGCACCAAAGCTCTGACCATCATAATGGATGACCCCGATGCCCCCGGGAAAGCGTGGACCCACTGG
>DFBE01000050.1 GCA_002367275.1 Dehalococcoidia bacterium UBA3088
GTCCATACGAAAGGTCTTGCTTTTTCATTCCACGAATCTTATCCAAGCTATTTTGGGTACCAGACACCGGGACTACGGGGATGTGTTATAACCTTCTTCCTTTAGCCTCTTGAGCAACTCTTCCGCCTTTGTCTTTCCGATACGAAGTTTTCGTTGCAGTAAGGAGGTCGATATCCTGTGATATTCCTGGCAAGTTTGCCTTGCTGCCGCCAAAAGTTCATCTTCCTCTTCTTTTAGTTCTCTTGGTGGCATGATGTCGGTGGCAGGGATACGAATTTCATCCACCTGGGCACGCCAGAAGTTGGTCACGCTACGGATTTCAGCATCAGTGACCAGACAACCCTGTAACCTTTTAGGTTTAGGTACATCAGGAGGGAGATAGAGCATGTCCCCCCGGCCCAAAAGCTTCTCTGCCCCTCCAGAGTCCAGAATAGTGCGGGAATCAGCTTGAGAAGTTACCGCAAAGCTCACACGCGTAGGAAAGTTGGCTTTGATGAGACCGGTAATAACATCTACCGAGGGGCGTTGGGTGGCAATGATCAGGTGAATGCCCGTGGCTCGGCTCAACTGGGCCAGGCGGCAGATGGAAGGTTCCACTTCCTGGGAGAGGGACATCATAAGGTCAGAAAGTTCATCAATGACCAGGACAATCCGGGGAATCCTTGACGGTGATATTTCATTGTAGCTTTCAATGTTCCTGGCCCTGGCCTGGGTCATCTTCTGGTAGCGGTCATCCATCTCCAGATTCAACCACCTTAAGGCCTCCACTGCTTTCTTTTTATCCACCACGACTTCACGCCTCAGGTGAGGAATGCCCTCAAATAGAGAAAGTTCCACCTTCTTGGGGTCGACGAGTATAAGCTCAAGATCGTCAGGAGTATTGTGCAGGAGAAGGCAGACAATGATAGAGAGAATACACACTGTCTTTCCGCTTCCGGTAGCTCCGGCGATAAGAAGATGAGGCATGGTGGCCAGGTCTCCTACTATAACTTCCCCGGAGGCAGCTTCTCCTAAAGCCAGAGCCAGGGGTGATCGACCGAGTCTATTTTGGAATACTTCTGTCTCCATAACCCGGCGCAGGGTAACTATCCCCATGGTGGAGTTAGGAACCTCAAGACCGATGACAGACCTGCCGGGGACAGGAGCTTCTATCCTGATGGAAGGGGCAGCCAGGGTCAAAGCCAGGTCGTTCTGGAGCTGGGTAATCCTTTCCACCTTCACCCGGGTTCGAGAGACCTCTTCCTGGTGTAATACTCCATCGGTGTCCCTTACTTCCTTATATTTCCTTTCCCATCCTGGCTCCACACCAAATTGGGTCACCGCTGGTCCCGCATTTATCTGCACTACTTTAGCTTCCACTCCATAGCTGGCTAAAGCCTCCTCGATCGCTTCAGCCCTCCGCTTTACTTCATCGGTACTTCCTCCTAACTCAGAAGGCATCCTAAGCAAATTCCACGATGGGAGCTTCCATCGTGAAGATTTTTCCTTCCTGGGCAGGGAAATACCTCCTACCGATGAAGGAAGAGCAACTTTTCGATCTTTAGGAAGCTTAGTCTGTTCCTCCTCAGTCAAAGAAGCTTTCTTGAGGAAGAAAGAAGAGGCTTTGGACTTGATGGCTCGTCTTACAAAGTGAGGAGAGATTAAGGCTATCCCCAATACTCCCAACCCCAAAGAATACAGCACCGCCCAGACATCAAACTGACCGGTAATGGCCTCCCCCACTTCCCCCCCTAAAGAAGCCAGGTTTCCAAAGGAGAAAAATCCCAATATCCCCATCCAGAAGAAGAACAAGGCAACGCCGCCCAGGAATACATTCCACCTCCCCCACAAAAGGTAGAGCTTATCTTTCCCCAACATCCATATCATAAACCCTACTGCCAAAACCAGGGGTATTGCCCCCATCCCCAGTAGAGCGAAGAAGTCTACTTCCCATCCCGTATAGTAGAATAGGCCGAGGAGGGCAACCAGAGCTAGGATCCAGGACAGGGTGTTCACTTTAGTCGAAGAATCACCTTCCTCTTTCCACATTCCCCGGTGTTTGCGGCGAGCCTCCTCTTCTGCTTCCTTGACTTCATCATGGTACTTTATGTTGGGGGAGGTGAATTTGGCCCTGGCCCATCCCTTTCTTACTAACTCTTGGTTGACCATCTTCCTTCTCACATAGACATACCTTAGAAGTCGGCCATACTTATCTTTCTCCGAGACATCCTTTTCTAGCCGAACCTCTTTTCCCTCCACCAGCTTCTGATTCTCCCTGGTTGCCTCGACAAAGAAGGGCATCCCCATCTCTGGCGCATCCACCCCAATATACCTCACCTTCTCTCCGTTGGCGATGACGATAGTATCACCGTCCATAACTTGAACTACTTTCGACTTCTGTAATTTCTGACTCATTTTCTCAAAACAGGCTAAGCTGTTGTGGTTGGTCTGGATTCTCGGCTACTTTACCGCCTGACTTAAGAACTGAAGGCAAAACCTTGAAGTCCTCCTCTATAATCTGACGCATCCTTGCCTGATGTAAGGCAGCCGCAGGATGGTACATGGGATAATAGATAACATTTTCCAACCTTCGAGGTTTGCCGTGGACTTTGCTTATGGACTCGGAAGGGAAGAAATGGTTCAGAGAATATCTGCCCAGGGTAATGATGAGCCGGGGATGGAGAAGGGAAAGCTGCGAGGTCAACCATGGAGAGCAAGCATTGATCTCCTCCGGCAAAGGGTCACGGTTTTGAGGCGGACGACACTTGACTATATTTAATATATACACCTTACTGCGTGAGAGCCCTACCCTGGCCAGAAGCTCATCCAAAAGCTTGCCGGCTTGTCCCACGAATGGCCTTCCCTCCTGGTCCTCAAAAAACCCCGGAGCTTCACCAATGAACACCATTTCTGCCTCAGGGTTCCCCTCCCCGGGTACTGCTCTGGTGCGCGTCTTATGTAGACCACAGCGGGTGCAGGAAGCTATCTCCTCTTCAAGAAGCCTGACTATCATGCTATTTACGAGAATACACAAGAGCAGTTGTGAAAGTCAATCTTAACTCACGGCTCATAAAGGAGTAGAATTATATATGAAATGAGGGTGGAACAGAAGGATTACTACCAGACTCTGGGTGTACCTAAGGCTGCCACGGATGAGGAGATAAAAAAGGCCTACCGGAAATGTGCCCTGGAGTATCATCCTGACCGCAACCCGGGAAAGGAGAAATGGGCCAATGAAAAGTTCAAGGAGGTAAATGAGGCTTTCTCGGTCCTGGGTGACCCGGAGAAGCGAAAACAGTATGATAGGTGGGGTACGGCCGAGGGAATTAACATAGGTGATATCTTCAGCTCAGCCTCTACTCAGAGTACCTTTGAAGACGTAATGAAGGACTTTGCCACCTCCGGGCTGAGATTTGACTTCCTGGATGACATATTCGGCGACTTCCTGGGGGGAAAGGGTGGGGGGAAAAGCTTCGTCTTCAGGACCCCTGGCAGAGGTAAGAGGGGAAAGTTTACAAACCTGAATGAGACAAGCAGACAAAAACCCCGGAATATCAGGTACGAACTTACGATTACCAAGGATGAAGCTGCCGGCGGAGCAAAGAAGATTCTGGTAAGAAATGGGAAGAGGTTGGAGGTAAAAGTCCCTCCGGGGGTGAAGGGAGGCAGCCAGGTTCGGCTGAGGGGCGCTTTGAACACCACCGATGGCAAGCTCGGAGACATTCTTATCCAGATAAACATCAAATAAGGTTATACTGTAACTAAAGATGGGAGTTATATTCGAGAGCGAGCCTGAGCTTGAGGAACCCTATCTGGTTGCTGCCTGGCCGGGGATAGGAAATGTGGGAATAATCGCTGTAGACACCCTGAGAGAGGCAGTAGAAGCAAGGCAGTTCGCTGAGATAGAACCCTGGGATTTATTTTACCCTCATGCTGTCTCCATCAAAGGTGGAAAGCTTCAGGATCTCACCTTTCCTTCTTCCCGGTTCTATTTCCAGAGGGTAGGAGGGAAAGATGTGATATTCTTCATCGGAGAGGAGCAACCCCCCAGTGAGGAGAGGATGTATCAGATGGCCAACCTGGTTTTAGATGTGGGCCTGCGCTTCGGCTGCCGAAGGGTGTTTACTGCTGGGGCAGCAGTTGCTCTCATCCACCATACATTCAGGCCTAAAGTATGGGCGGTGCCCAATACTGAAAGGTTAATAGATGAAATAAGAGAATATAGCCATGCCACATTGATGAGCGATATACAGGGAGAAGGTAAGGGCAACATCACCGGTCTGAATGGCCTCCTGCTAGGGGCAGCCAGGAAAAGGGGACTTCCCGGCATCTGCCTTCTGGGTGAAGTGCCCATCTATCTCTCCTCATTTCCTCTATCCTATCCTAAAGCTTCAAGGTCGGTACTGGAAACCCTGACTCAAAGCTGGGGAATACAGGCCGATTTAAGAGGGCTGGATAGCTTCATCCAGGAGGTAGAGAGAAACATTGATGAGCTATATCAAAAAATCCCCTCTTTGGTAAAAGATAAGATCGACCAGTTGAAGCAGGTAAGCCATATAAGCCCTGAGGAGAAAGAACCCATAACCGAGGAGGATAAGGAAAAGCTGATGGAGGATATTGAGCAGTTCTTCGGGAGGAAGGGTAAGGATTGACTTTAGACCATTCCCTAAAGCTGCATAAAAAGCCCAACCTTTATCATCCGTCTCTTCTCGTGGGCTGGAGTAAGGATGTGGGAGCGTTGGGGGCCGGGGTGATTGACTTTGTGAACGCCAGTCTAAAAACTGAACAGATAGGGGAGGTTGAGGCTAAGGGTTTTTTCTCTCTTTCTGGAGTAGCTATTGAAGAAGATGTAATTCAATTTCCCCAGAGTAACTTTTATTGCTCTGAGGAAAGGAACCTTATCATCTTCAAAAGTGATCCCCCGGTCCTGGAGCAGTACAGGTTTTTGAACTCCACCCTGGATGCGGCTAAATATTTTAAGGCAAAGGAGATATATACTATAGGAGGGATTGTCTCCCTGAGAGCTCACACTGCTCCTCGCAGGATATCGGGAGTGGTAAACAAGGAAAAACTCAAATCGATGCTCGCTGAATATGATGGCCTGGAGGTGAACATAGACTACCGCACCCCTCCGGGAGAAAGGCCCACCCTGTCTAGCTTTCTTCTGTGGATGGCGAAGATGAGAAATATCCCCACCGTGAACTTATGGGGGGAGGTGCCTTTCTATCTGGGCAACGCATTCGATGCTCGGGCAGGCGAACATGTGCTTGACTTCCTGAACCGGAGACTAAGCTTAAACATGGATCTTACCCCACTTCGGGAGGAATCTGAAGAACAAAGCGGAATGATAGGTAAGCTCCGAGGGCAGAGCCCAGAGGTGGGTAAATGTATAGAGATGCTGGAGAGGGGAATCATGCTTCAACCCGAAGAGAGCGAAAGGCTAAGAAGAGAAGTGATGAAGATTTTAAGTCAAAGACGACCCCCGGAATGGTCTTAAGCGATCGTCACATAAGGGAAGAGATAGATAGAGGGAGACTAATCGTCTCCCCTCTTGGGGAGGATTCCCTCCAACCCGCCAGCATAGATATCCATCTGGAGCAAAAGCTCCTGGTATTTAAGACCTGGCATCACCCCTTCTACATCGATGTCAGGAAATCAAATCAGGAGCTCACAGAATCGTTGGAGATCGGCGATGATAGTCCTTTCCTTCTTCCTTCCGGTGAGTTCGTCCTCGCCAGCACTGTGGAGTACTTCGCCCTACCTGATGATATTGTAGGAAGGCTGGAGGGGAAATCCTCCCTGGGAAGAATAGGCCTTCTCATCCACTCCACGGCCGGCTACATCGATCCTGGCTTTCGGGGACACCTGACGCTGGAACTGTCCAATGTAGCCAAACTTCCCATAACCCTTTATCCCCAGATGAAGATAGGTCAGGTAAGCTTTCTTCGTCTTAGCTCAAAAGTGGATAGGTTGTATGGGTCGGAAGGGTTGGGCAGCAAGTATCAAGATCAGATGGAACCTACACCTACTAGATTCTATGAAGACTTTAAGGAAGGATAATGTTCACCGGCATCATAAAACAGGTGGGAGTGGTAGAGGAAAGTACCTCAAAGTGGCTTAAAATAAGGGCAGATACCAAAAGCATGGGGATAGGGGATAGCATCTCGGTGAACGGAGTCTGCCTCACCCTGATGGATCTCAAGGATAGCACCTTCCAGGTGGAGCTGATGCCAGAGACCTTGAGCTGCACCAACCTTGGTCTTCTTCAAATGGGTGAAGGAGTCAACCTGGAGGAAGCACTATTATTGGGAGAAAGACTGGGGGGGCACCTAGTCTTAGGCCATGTGGATGATGTGGGCAGGGTGAGCTCCCTGAAAAGGCAGGGAGAGGCCATTTTTATGAGCCTTGCTTGTCCCCCTTCTATCTGCCGATATGTGGTAAATAAAGGACCCATTGCCGTAGATGGCGTCAGTCTCACAGTAGTTGAATCTCAATTTAGTTCCTTCCAGGTATCCCTGGTAAGATATACTCAAGAGCATACCACCCTGGGGAAGAAAAGGATAGGCAATGTGTTAAACATGGAGGTGGATATATTTGCCAAGTATCAAGAAAGGCTCAGGGAGGGGAAGGGGATAAGCTTAGAGCTTCTCACGGAGAGCGGTTTTATATAAAATGTTCTGTACTGTTGAAGAGGCCACTCAGGATATAAAGGAAGGGAAGTTCATCATCGTCGTCGATGATGAACAGAGGGAAAATGAGGGCGACCTGGTTCTGGCAGCGGAGAAAGTAACTTCTGAGGCCATCAATTTCATGGCCAAACATGCCCGGGGCCTCATCTGCCTTCCCATAATCGATGAAAGACTGGATGAACTTCACATCCCTCTCATGTCGCAAAGGAATGATTCTCGTTTTTCCACCGCCTTTACCGTATCCGTGGAGGCCAGAAATGATGTAAGCACGGGCATATCCGCTCACGATAGAGCTACTACCATAAAAGCCATCATCGATCCTCAAACCAGGCCGGAGGACATAGTTTCCCCGGGGCATATGTTTCCCATCCGAGCCCGAGAAGGAGGAACGCTGGTCAGGGCAGGGCATACTGAGGCAGCTTGCGACCTGGCTCAACTCTCCGGCCTTTATCCGGCCGGGGTCATCTGCGAAATAATGAACGATGACGGATCCATGAGCCGGCTTCCTGACCTTCAGAAGCTGGCACAAAGGTTCGGGTTTAAAATTCTAACCATAGCCAGCCTCATAGCTTACCGCCGCCGCCATGAAAGGCTGGTACAAAGGGTGGCGGAGGCGAAGCTTCCTACCCGATATGGTGAGTTCATGGCCATTGCCTACAAAAGCCGGACCGACCCTGATGAGCATGTAGCCCTCATAAAAGGGGATGTGTCGGGTGATGAAGCAATCCTGGCCAGGGTACACAGCGAGTGTCTCACCGGCGATGTGTTCGGTAGCTTAAGGTGTGATTGCGGAGAGCAGATAGCCTTAGCCCTGGAGAAGATCCAGCAAGAGGAAAAAGGGGTTTTTCTGTACATGAGGCAGGAAGGGAGGGGGATTGGCCTTCACAACAAGATACGTGCCTACTCCCTCCAGGACAGGGGCTTCGATACTGTAGAAGCCAATGAGAAGCTGGGGTTTGCCCCTGACCTTCGGGATTATGGCATCGGGGCTCAGATCCTCTACGACCTGGGGCTAAGGAAAATCCGACTTCTGACCAACAATCCCAAGAAGGTAGTCGGACTGGGGGGCTATGGGCTAGAGGTGGTAGAAACCATCCCTCTCCGGACCAGGCCCAATCCCTATAACTTTAACTACTTAAAGACAAAGCAGGAAAAGATGGGTCAGCTCCTGGGGATAGAAGAGGAAGAAGTTTGAGTCGCCTTAAGCTTGCTATCCAGGAGCTCCAAAAGATGGAGGACTTCCACCCCCATCCCATATTTCAAAGAAGCCTC
This sequence comes from Dehalococcoidia bacterium UBA3088, assembly GCA_002367275.1. Lineage (GTDB taxonomy): Bacteria > Chloroflexota > Dehalococcoidia > UBA2247 > UBA3088 > UBA3088. Next base: position 7,941 of record DFBE01000050.1, read on the forward strand.
CTTAAGATTCTGAAGGCAAAATGGGCACACCGTGATCAGCTTATCGATTCCGTGAGGCACTCCTTCCAGCCTGGCCTTGCCCACCTTAAGAGCCAGGTCAGGAAAACTGAGCTTCATACCTCCGTCTGCTCCGCAGCATATAGCTTTCTCCCTGGAGCGCTCCATCTCAGTAAGCCTATACCCCATACTCAGGGCTATGTCCCGGGGTGGCTGGTATATCTGAAGCGACCGGCCGATGTTACAGGCATCATGGAAGGTGACCTCTTCGCCAGATTCCTCAAGCGTGATACCCTTATCCTGGATGATGCGTGATATGACCTCGGTTATATGCTCTACCTCCATGTCCAGGTGGTAGTACTTTTTGAGAAAGGTTGTGCAACCAGGGCAAATGGTGATTATCCGTTTAGCCCTTTCCTGGAATAGCTTCCTGTTCCTGTCTACCATTTCCTGGGCTGTCTTATGATCCCCGGTATTGTAGATGAAGTAGCCACAACAGGGTTCATCCTCCCCCAGCATGCTAAAGTCGACACTCAGTTTTCTAAGCAGGCTAACGCTGGCTCTGGCAACACCCTTAGTCATATATGAGGAAAAACAACCTATGAAAAGCAGGGTGTCAGATGTTTCTGGATAATCTCCCTCAAGGAAGCTTATGCGAGAGCCTGCCTTACCAAACGGGCTCCCATACTTCACAGCGTTTTTAATGACTTGCCTTTGTTGAGCAAACCTCACTCCCCTCTCTAACACACACCTTTCCCGGGCATCATCAATAGCCGCAGTTATATTGATATCCTGGGGGCATACTTCCTCACAGGCTTGACACTTGGTGCATTGAAATATGTTCTCTACATCCTTGAAGCTGTAATTTCCCTCCATGACTTTGGAACAAGACTTGAGCTTTTCCTCCGGGGATGATAGCTCACCCAGCACCATGGACATAGAGCAGGCCTCACTGCACAGGCCACACCCCGTACATTTATCATATTCTGCCATCACCTTTTGGTTCTCGCTCTTAGCACTACCTATCCTACAATAATCTCGACCAAAGAGCAACGATTTGATCCTTTGGCATGCTATCCAAATTTGCTAAACCTTAGTAAACTAGAAGAAACAGTCGACGTAGGGAAAGAATTAAAGCCGAAGCGTAGTCTAGAAAGGAGATATTATGCAGCATCCTGTTTTATGGAGGAATGTACCATTTACAGTTTGCAGCTCACAGTTCACTTTTCAAGCTTAAACAGTCCACTTTTAAATTTTATTTAACACCGCACAACGAAAACTTGACAACGTTACTGCGAACAACTATTATGTTAATACAAGAATGAAGGTACCTTAAAAAATGAATAGCGGGTGATGTTGTCTCTGGGTGGTTTAAGCTATTAAGAGCATGTGGTGGATGCCTTGATGTCAGAGCTGAAGAAGGGCGTGGTAAGGCTGCGAAAAGCCTCGGTGAGCTGCCAAGCAAGCTTAAGCCGGGGATTCCCGAATGAGGAAACTTATTCTGGTAAAGCCAGAATACTTCTAGCTGAACACATAGGCTAGATAGAAGGAACCAAGGGAACTGAAACATCTTAGTACCTTGAGGAAGAGAAATCAATATGAGATTCCCCTAGTAGTGGCGAGCGAAAGGGGAAGAGCCCAAACTTTACTGGCTTAGTGGCTTTGGGGCCTATGCCAGCGAGGGGTTGTAAGGCGTAGAGGGGGGAAGCCCAAAATTCCCCAGCAAAGTTATAAACCGATTCCTAGTCGAAGGTTCCTGGAAAGGACAATCGTAGAGGGTGATAGTCCCGTAGACGAAAGGATGAGGCTTTGTTCTATGACCTTGAGTACCACGAGACACGAGGAATCTCGTGGGAAGCAGGGGGGACCACCCT
>DFBE01000074.1:0-10970 GCA_002367275.1 Dehalococcoidia bacterium UBA3088
TCCTCTGGCATTCCTCCTCAAAGGCATCTTCAAATTCCGATCCCCCATCTACCTGAATAGCCCTGATGGGGAATGGTATCCTCTCTATCAGGGTACCTATGAAATCAGAGGCGATATGGGAATTTGCCCTGGTATGAGCCTCAAGGACATCCCAGCGTGATATGACATCCCTGGCGGTGAATTGCTTCAACACTACTCCAGGCAGAGGTCTTACATCCAGCGTATCCACCTCCACGATATCCCCTGGCTCTCTGGCTACATACTCCCTGGGTTTTCTTACCGCATATGGTCTCTTTCTCTGTCTCTTCCTGGTGGAGATGTGGTTTAATATTGGCTCACGAAGTACCCCCCCTATCCTTAAGCCTTCTCAGGATCCTCCCTGTCATGGAAGTGGAGCAGTTAAGGCCCTCACGGTGGAGCAAAATCACCAGTTTATCCTTACCCCATCGGGGATAGGTCTCCCTTAGCCGTTGTACCGCCAGGACCAGCTCCAAAGAGGCAGTGGGCTGGCGCAGATGCTGGGGGCGGCGAGAGCAATCTTCCAATGTCTTAAGATTAAAGGGGTTATACCGCTCCTTCCACCGGTAGAAGGTCTGAGGGGAGATTCCAAAATATCTGCAGGTTAGCCGGGCGTTATGGCCATGAGAATTGTAGTAGTCAAACCACTTGAGCCTTTACCTTGCTCCTTTAGATAGTTCCGGGATCCTGGCTAAGCGTCTTGCACCGGGTATTATGCTTCCATATATGTTCATGGTGCACCCATTGTAGCGTCCTTTCATCTCTTCTCATAGTTATGGTGCAGTCAGTCCAGTTAATGTCATTCGCCTGGATATTTGTTAATTCATTCAGCCTCACCCCGCTATCAGCAAACAGAGAAATAATTGCCTTATCTCTAAGGCTATCTACTCGCTCAATAAGCTGGTTGACCTGTTCATTTGTTAGAGCAGGCAATAATTGTTTCTCCACCTTTGGTGGCTCAATCAATAACATGGGGTTATCCTGAGTGTTAAGCTCCATCTCCGACTTAGGGCTATATAACCAATTATAGAAGGCTCTCAAGGCTCTGTAATAGGCATGTTTTCCACCATTAGAGCAGGTCAGACTATCAAGAAGTTGCTTAATATCTTTTGCTTTAGTGTCTGTGCCTATAATTGAGCTTGCTCTATTCAGACAACTATAATAGAATTGAATGGTTCGGCGAGATAGTCCCTGTTTCCTGGAAACAAGGAATTTGCTTAACAATGGTGATGGGTTGCTTAACAAACCGTTCCTAGAGCTTGATTTAGCCAGGGATGCCCGAGTGGCGCAATGGTAGCGCAACCGATTTGTAATCGGTAGGGTGGGGGTTCGAATCCCCCCTTGGGCTTTGGAGGGGTGCCGGAGTGGTTAATCGGAGCAGACTGTAAATCTGCCGCCTTTGGGCTACGTAGGTTCGAATCCTACCCCCTCCATTTTGTGGTAATATATAGGTAACGTATAATAGTGTATTGGTGACTTTATGCCCACATAGCTCAGTGGTAGAGCACGTTCTTGGTAAGAACGGGGTCGCCAGTTCAAGTCTGGCTGTGGGCTAAGAAGGAAAGGAGAAGAAGTGGCTAAAAAGAAATTTGAGAGGACCAAACCGCATGTGAACGTGGGGACCATCGGTCATGTAGACCACGGGAAGACAACACTGGTTTCAGCTATGACATTGGTTTTATCCAAAGCGGGTCTGGCCTCATATCGTGTTTTTGACTCCATCGATAATGCTCCTGAAGAAAAGGCGCGCGGGTTAACTATCGCTATATCCCACATAGAGTATGAGACGGAGAAACGTCATTATGCTCATGTTGACTGCCCAGGCCACGCTGACTACATTAAGAACATGATCACGGGTGCTGCCCAGATGGATGGAACCATACTGGTGGTATCTGCGCCTGATGGCCCCATGCCTCAGACCAGAGAGCATGTACTGCTAGCCCGTCAGGTTAATGTGCCCGCCATAGTCGTGGCGTTGAACAAGGTGGATGCTATGGATGACGAGGAACTCTTGGAGTTAGTGGAAGTAGAGCTCCGTGACCTTCTGAATAAGTATGAATTTCCTGGCGATACTATCCCGGTGGTAAGGCTAAGTGCTCTCAAGGCGCTGGAGTGCGGATGTGGAAAGAGAGAATGTCCCTGGTGTGGCCCGATATGGAAGCTTTTAGACACTGTAGATGATTATATCCCCCTCCCCGCGCGGGAGATGGATAAACCTTTCCTCATGCCGGTGGAGGATGTTTTCAGCATTAAGGGAAGGGGAACGGTGGCTACAGGGAGGGTGGAGAGGGGAACGATTAAGGCAGGCGCTGAGGTAGAGATGATAGGGATAAAGGAGACGCGTAAGGTAGTGGTGACGGGGGTGGAGATGTTCCATAAGACCATGGATTATGCTGAACCCGGAGATGCTATTGGTTGTCTTTTGAGGGGAGTGGAGAGGGACGATGTAGAAAGGGGCATGGTTCTAGCCGCTCCAGGTTCGATAACTCCCCACACTAAAGCAGAGGCTGAAGTATATGTGCTCAAGAAGGAGGAAGGAGGAAGGCATACACCTTTCTTTTCCGGGTATAAGCCCCAGTTCTATGTTCGAACCCTGGATATTACAGGTACGATTGAACTTCCCGAGGGGGTAGAAATGACCATGCCCGGTGATAATGTGAAAGCGAAGATAAGCTTCATCTACCCTGTGGCTTTGGAGGAAGGATTGAGATTTGCTGTAAGGGAGGGTGGGAAGACCGTGGGTGCGGGAGTGATCGGCAAAATAATAAGTTAAATGGCCAAGAAGTCGGACAGGATCATAATCTACCTCTCCTGTATCCAGTGCGGCGAGAGGAGCTATACTACTACTAAGAATAAAAAGAATGACCCTCAAAAGATGGAGCTTCGAAAGTTCTGTTCCCGATGCCGTACACATACCTTGCACCGGGAGGTTAAATAGTGGCCAAAGTGGGGGCTGCCAAGCATGGTCAAAAAAGCACCATCCCCCAGAGGGAAAGGTTCAGTTTCATTTCCGAAGCCATCTCTGAGCTTAAAAAAGTAAGCTGGCCTTCCCGAGAGGAAACGCAGCGGCTGTTTGTTATGGTCTTAATAGTGTGTATTATAACCGGGGCCATTCTCGGGGTCATTGATTTGGGCTTTAGCGAGTTAATGGACTGGACAATCTTGAGATGAACGACCAGGAAAAGTGGTATGTAGTTCATACCTACTCCGGGTATGAGAATAAGGTGAGGGTGAATTTGGAGCGTCGCGTCACTTCCATGGAGGCTCAGGATGAAATATCAAGTGTGGTAGTGCCTACGGAGAGTGAGGTAGAGGTAAGGGGGGGCAAAAAACTTAGCGTAAGGAAGAAAGTCTTTCCCGGGTATCTGTTGGTCCAGATGAAGATGGATGATCATGCCTTCAGTGTAGTGCGCAATACCCCCGGGGTTACCGGGTTTGTGAGCGCACAAGAGGAGGGAGGAAGATTGGTCCCTATTCCGCTTTCGGAAGAGAAAGTAGAAGAAATCTTTCGCCGTATGGAGTCTACTGAGCCGCGCGTCAAGGTAAAGATTGTGAAGGGGGAAAGCGTGCGCATTGTCGATGGTCCGTTCATCGATTTTATCGGTGTGGTGGATAACATCTTCCCGGATAAAGGAAGGGCTCAAGTATTGATCTCCGTTTTCGGTCGGGAGACACCCCTGGAAGTAGACCTATTACAGCTAGAAAGACTATAACATGGCTAAGAAAGTGAAGACGGTGCTGAGATTACAGATCGCAGCTGGGAAGGCCACCCCTGCTCCCCCCATAGGCCCAGCGCTGGGGCCATACGGGGTTAACATAATGGGTTTTTGTCAGCAGTACAATGAAAAAACCAAAAACGAGGAGGGATCAATAATACCCGTGGAGCTTACCATCTATGCTGACCGTTCTTTTTCCTTCATTACCAAGACTCCACCAGCATCAGACCTTCTCAAAAAAGCGCTGAAAGTGGAAAAGGGAAGTGGCGACCCGGGGGGGCAAAAGTTGGGAAAGATAAGTCAAGGTCAAGTTCAGGAAATTGCCTCCATTAAGCAGAAGGATCTAAATGCGCGCGATATAGAAGGAGCAGTGCGTATCATCCAGGGGACGGCCAAGAGCATGGGAATAGAGGTAGAAGGGTAATGGCAGGGAGAGGTAAGAGATATCTGGACTGCCTGAAGCTGGTGGATAGAATGGAGATTTACCCTCCGGAGGAAGCTTTGGACTTAGCTAAGAAGGTGGCCTTTGTCCGTTTCGATGAAACATTGGAACTTCACCTGCGGACGGCATTGGACCCTCGTCGCTCCGACCAACAGGTGAGGGGAATAACCCTGCTGCCCCATGGACGAGGTAAGAAGATTCGCATCGTTTGCCTGACCCAGGGGGAGGGAATAAAGATAGCCCAGGATGCCGGAGCAGACTATGTGGGTGGCGACGAGCTGATACAGAAGATAGAGGGAGGGTGGCTAGAATTTGATGCTACTATCGCTACCCCAGATATAATGGGTAAGGTGGCGCGTTTAGGCAAGATCCTGGGTCGCCGTGGCCTTATGCCCAACCCTAAAACAGAGACCGTTGTTCCTCCTCCCGATCTACCTCGGGTGATTTCTGATTTGCGGAAAGGGAGGGTGGAGTTTAGATTGGACCGAACGGGGATTATCCACCTTCCGGTGGGTAAGCTTAGCTTTGACAAGAATAAGCTTTTGGAGAACTTAAAAGCAGCCGTGGACAGTGTGATCAAGGCCAGGCCCAGTGGGGCTAAAGGACAGTATATTAGGAGTTCCTTTATCTCCTCCTCCATGGGACCAGGAATAAAGATTGACCTGAAACCCCTTCTGGGGATATCATAATTGTTGACATGGTTTAGGATGAGACATAAACTTTTAAGTGGGGGTAAGGAAAGGAGGTTAAGTGGGAGATAAGAGTACAAAAGAAATTCTGGAATCGGTGTTGGATGAGGAGAGAAAAGAGGGCAATTCGCTTTATAACCCTAAAGCCCTGGAGGTGATACAGCAGTCGTTTGAAAAGTGGAAAAATACTGTGGTCTCAGAAAAAGATAGAGAAAACTGGGAAATGACTCCACACACGATCATAGGCTCCAACATCCCCCGTGGGCTGATATATACCCCTTTGGATATCGCTGACCTTGATTATGAGGTAGATCTGGGTTATTCAGAGGGCGAGCCTTATACCCGAGGGATACATTCTAACATGTACCGCGGCCAGACCTGGACCCAGCGCCAACTGTCGGGTGCAGGCTCTCCAGAGTATGTTAATAACCGGATAAAATTTCTTCTAGACCATGGTGCTACGGGAACAAACCTGGCTCTGGATCTGGCTACGGTTCAGATGTTTGACTCTGACGAGCCTGAAGCGGATGGTATGGTGGCTACAGTAGGGGTTCCTATCGACTGCGTTCAGGATTTTGAATCCATTTATAAAGATATACCTATTGATAAGGTGAGCTCTTCTATCGTCACCCACTATCCCCGAAATACATCCATAATATTCCCCATGTACCTGGTGATGGCGGAAAAGAGAGGTTACGGCTGGGATAAGCTTCCCGGTAGCGTGCAAAATGACTTCATCATGGAGAACGTAGTACGCAGTGCCTGTGAGTGGATACCTCCCAAGGATGATTTCAGGGTGCAGTGCGATAACATAGAGTTCCTGCGCAACGAAGTGCCCAAGTGGAACTACGTCACCCTGAACGGTTACAACCTTAGGGAGGAGGGTACTTCTGGTGTCACGGAGATGGCTGTAGCCCTCGCCAATGGTATAGCTATAATGGATGACATGCTTCGCCGGGGCTACGACCCTGACTGGACAGCTAAAAGGATGGCTTTCTTCTGGGCTCCGGCCAACGACTTCTTCGAGGAAGTAGCCCGGATACGGGCGGCGAGGAGGCTATGGTACCGTATAATGAAGTATAAGTACCAGGCCAAAGACCCTCGTTCCTGTTGGATGAGGTGCCATGTACAGACCTCTGGTATCTCACTGCAACGGGTGGAACCCTTTGTCAATATTGTGCGGGCTGCTTACCATGCGTTAGCGGCTATCCTGGGAGGAGCACAGTCCTTACATGTAGATGGCTACGATGAGGCCTATTCTGTCCCTGGTGAGGAATCGTCCCTTCTAGGACTGAGGACTCAGCAACTGATTAACGCAGAGACCCAGGTAACTCAGGTGGTTGATCCGCTGGGGGGCTCCTTCTATGTAGAGGCATTAACCGATGATATAGAAAGAAGGATCTTAGACGAAATAGATGAGGTTGAGAAACTGGGTGGACTTCCTGAGGCAGTGGCTAAAGGCTGGTTACACCATAAGGTTATCTCTTATCTTTTAGAAGAGGAGAGAATGATCGAGGATGGTAGAATCAAGGTAGTGGCCCGCAACTACTTCCGAGATCCCAACGTCAAGGAGCCACCAGTGGTGACTCAGCCCTATGATTCAAAGATCCGGGACCAGATGGTGGACAAGCTTAAGAAGTGGAGGAAGGAACGAGATAACGATAAGGTGAAAGGATGCCTTGAAGACATTGTGCGGGCAGGTAAGGAGGGCAAAAACATCACCTATTATACTGTGGAGGCAGCTAGAGCTGGCGCCACAGAAGGAGAAATGCGCCGAGCCTTCACCGAAAGCTTTGGAACGTGGCGGCCGCCCGTATATGCTTAAAAAATTTGGAGGTGAATATGAGTTCGGATAGAGAAAAGATCAGGGTGCTTCTAGCTCAATTTCCTCTGGAATCACATTCTCGGGGGGCATTCACCGTAGCTAACATGCTTCGAGATTCAGGCATGGAGGTGGTATACATTGGAAACTCCCTTCCCGAACAGATAGTAAGCAGCGCCGTCCAGGAGAACGTGGATGTGGTAGGGATAAGTACGCTTTGTGGTGGTGAACTTGCTCTGGGGGAGAAGGTGATGAAGCTGGCTTTAGAAAAGGGGATAAAGGATAGTGCCGTATTCGTGATGGGAGGTATATTTCCTCCTGAAGATGAACCCAAGCTTAAGGAGATGGGCTTTGAGGCACTTTTTACTCCGGGGGCAACCCGAGAGGACATAGCCAATACCATAAATGATTGCATAGGTAAAAAGAGGGGAGCTAAGGTTTAGATTCTTGGGCTACAATAGCTGCCCCCAGGGCAGAAACTAGCTCCGGTTTCTGTGGTATAAGCAGTTCAAGACCAAGCTCTTGTTCGATGGCTTTTATCAATCCCATATCGAGTCCGCCTCCGCCGCTTATGGCGCATCTTGCCTCAAAGCCGACCCTATCGATAAGAGTAGATATCTTTTGAGCCAGCGCTCTATGAACTCCGGCCAGTATATCTTCCTTAGGAGTACCCTCAGCTACCCTGGAGATAGCCTCCGATTCTCCGAATACCGCGCATGAAGTGGTGAAGGCCACCGGGTTTTGAGACTTAAGGGAAAGAGGACCAATGTCTTCAAGGTTTATGCGAAGGACATTGGCTATGATCTCCAGGAAGCGCCCACTGCCCGCGGCACATCTCTCACTGACCACAAAGTTTACCACTTTCCCCTTTTCATCCACCCGGATTATTTGAGTAGATTGCCCCTGCACGTCGATAACCGTCCGGGCTTCAGGGAAAAGGCTATTTACTCCCCGAGCACAGCAGCGAGTATCTGAGGCTTTATGAAAAGGAAAGGAGAGGTTATCTAATTGCTGACCGGTGACTGCAGTATAAGCTATATCCGCAGCTTGAAGTCTGGCCCTGGATAGAAGCCCTTCCCTTATTTTCTCCGCCGCCTCCCGGTAGTTATTACTGGAGAAGATCGTATGAAAGGTTTTGGCTCTGCTCCCGTAAGCTATAACTCCTTTGGTGGTCCGGGAACCGACATCAATTCCCATAAAATAAGACATCAGTTAAAAAAAGTAACTTCCTCCAGCGCGCGCTCCTTTTTAGGGATGGGTTTACCCTCTTTTAAGGCTCCGAGCACAATATCTCTTCCCAGAATAGCTCCCCCTATAGCTCCGCTCAGGAGAGGATTTGGAGGGACAAAAACTTCATGCTCTATCTTTTCCCTTACTGCCTTAACCACCCCCGTATTCTTGGCCACTCCACCCGTGAGCACTACGACAGGTTCTATCTTGAGCCTTCTGGTCATTCCCACCACTCTCACAGCTATGGCATCATGAAGCCCTGCCACCACATCCTCCACGGCTACTCCTTCAGAGAGGCGAGATACTATCTCCTGTTGGGCAAAAATGGTACAGGTGCTACTGATCTTAACCCTGTGGGTGGATTTGGCCGAAATGGTTCCTAAATCCTCCAGTCTAAGACCCAGAGTGGCCGCAGTAACCTCCAGAAACCTACCTGTTCCGGCAGCACATTTATCATTCATGACAAAATCGATAAGCTTGCCACTCTTGATCTTAAGTCCCTTAGCATCCTGCCCTCCGATGTCGATGGCCGTCTTGACCTCAGGGAAGAGGCTGGCCACTCCCTTGGCATGGCAGGTTAGCTCAGTTATCTCAGAATCGGCGAAAGGAACGTTTAGTCTACCATATCCTGTGGCTACCACGTAAGATATTTCAGGGAAGGATAATTTGGCCCTATCCAGGGCTTCCTGCATCACCCTATTGGCCAGCCGACGGTGTTCCGCCCCCGTAGGGCCTATAACTTGAGAGCAGATGTCTCCACCATCACTCATGATCACTACCTTGGTCATGGTGGAGCCTATATCTACTCCAGCAAAGTACCAAGTCAACTTCTGATTATCTCTAAGAAGGCCTGTATTCTGGTTCTAAGCGGGGCCAGAGACCTCTCATCGTAGGTATGTTCAATGTAGGTATGGGGTAACCCTACGCTATCCAGATAGTCCCCCAGCCCTGGCACTTCATAGCCGTGGATGTCGCAATACCTCACTGACTGCAGAACTACCCCGCTAACCTTCCACTCCTTGGCGTAATCTGAAATGTAGCTAAACCTGCTTCGTAAGTCCGTCAAATAGTCCTTTTTAGTTTCACCGTAGGTGGACTCTTTGAAAGTACGAGGGCATTTAAGATCCACCAGGTAGCGGTAGGCCAGTCCCTCCAGGGGGTCTGGTGTGAGTTTCACATCTGGAAAGAAAGCTCTACTGCCCACACAGGTATCATCCATCACCACATTGGCCCCCAACTCCTCCATCATCTCTATTAAGGGAGTATCGTCTATAATGCTGCCCCAGATGAGAAGGCGAACTGGCCTAAAAGGCACGCCATCCTTGCGCTCACCTACCTCGCTTATAACCTCCCTTAAAAGCTCACTTCCTTCCTTGACCGGTAGGCTCATTATGGCCTTCAGTGTTTTTATAACCTCACTCCCTGAGATGAGAGGAGGGTCGGGCTTTCTTAAATCATACAATTTCCTGACCAGGGACCGCTGCTCATTGTGGGCATTTATGGCCTCCGCCAGCATTTCTGAAGTGAGCTTCTTTCCGGTGAACGACATGAGTGTCTTTTGAAAATCTTTGAGTTGCTGTACGAACTGATTTTGGGCTGGTTTATGGATGGTATGGGGTATATCTATGAAGTGGAAATAGGCAGGATTAAGATAAGTTCGCCACACATGGGCGGTTTTCTCCCCCACTTCACATACATGAGCCCACACCACTCCGTCTAGGAAGTCATATTTTCCTTTTAGCCCCAGGTCCAGGGCGCTGCGGTCGAAGGGACAGACCACGGTGGGTAGACAGGCATCTGCCTTGGTTATGGGTTCTCGCATGTCTCCCAGTATTCGGTAGGGAAGCAAATCTAACGCACTGAGCATCTCTAAGGGTGGGTAGATGCAAAAGTAACCCATTATTTTCTTTCCCTCGTCCTTAAGCTCTTTGGCCCTGCCGCTTCGCTGTGAGCAAATCTCCTCTACTTTACTGAGTCCCTTACTTTTCTCTGACATAAAGCTGTACCTCCTTTACCACCCCAGTCCTTCTTTCTTCCTCACTTCCTTATAGTGGTCCATAGTTTCCTCGAATGCCTCTGCCCTCCTTAAAGTATCCTCAGGGTCGAAAAGGGTAAGGTCTACGATATCCCCTGAAGCCACCAGGGAGGGAACGTTTGATTTCTGTATTAGCCTGTCTTGAACGTACATCAGATGATTGGTAGCCGTACGGCAACTGAGCAGGGGATGAAGGAGTGCACCGTCGCACTGCCAATCCCGAGCATACTCCAGATAAGGATAGCCAAAGTATCCCATTTGCTCCCCCTGTTTTTCTGACTCCTCAAAATACCCGGCAAACCACTGGTAGGTGAACTTAGCAATGCGCTCTAGAGGATCTTTGACCTGGCTTAAGTCTATGGGCTTTGGTGGGTGATAGGCCCAACTTTCCACCACGAAGCTCCATCCTCTCTCGGCCAACCTATCGAAGAATTTAAGGCTATGCCAGGGGGGAAGCTCGGCGAAGACCAACCTATACTTTTCATTGGGGCAAGCAGCTATCTTATTTTCTACCCTGTACTTCACTTCATCATATAGATCCTGGTACATCTTCTTTAATGCCTTGAGGTCTCCGGCCGGGTAGAGACATCCGGTCATGCAGGTCCAAAAATCCCGTGAATGCATGGGACAGGGTCTTGCCTTACGAAGCTCGTTAGTCTCATACCATATGCGGTTCATGTCTATTATGTCGTTCGATATATCCTCCAATTTATCCCAGTCCATCTTCTTTCCCAAAAGCTTTTCCAAAAAACCGACGAACTCTCGTAGCTCTTCCACCATAAATCTGATGGCCTGATCATAGGCCCCCTCCATCAACCCTTCCTTCACTCCCAGATGGGGAAGCTCTAATACCCATACCGGGGCATCCAGGTAACGGCCCAAAGCCTGAAACCATTTATACCGGGCATCACACAAACTACCAGCGCTCATGAGTAGCACTGGCTTGGGCATTCCCCCCATGGGTGCCTCAGGGGGTATTTCGCCCAGGTCTTTCATACGGGCAGTATAACCAATGCAA
>DFBE01000074.1:11002-38425 GCA_002367275.1 Dehalococcoidia bacterium UBA3088
ATATGGTCAGGAAAGCCGTCAGCCCCGGCACGCTCAAGATAGGCCGGTGCTGCCCCCGCGGCAGCACAAGCCGCCCCGTAATTTTCAGGATAGACTGCTTCTACCCCCATGGCCATAATGATGGGGTCACCCTCCCACCAGTTGACCATGCTCCAGGCAGTAGGCTTGCCTTCCCTCATGGCTTTAACGCTATTTTTATATACCTCATCTATGCGCGCCCGCAACGGATACATTGCCTTAAGTCTATCTATGGCCTTTTTCTTCTTCTCTTCAGCCACGGCTTACTTACCTCCTTTCACCGCATTACAGGTTACTCCAGTCACATCAGATGTCCAAAACTACATACCCTGACTTTCCTCAAAGAAGAGGGAGTTTGGCAGAATATAGCTCATAAGATCACCCAGACTTCTTACCTGAAGGTCAGTTACGAGGGCTTGAAGGCTAGAAAAGTTTCCATCTTTTCCTCTTCGCCACGATGCAGGTACGTCACGGTAAGGGGCGTGCCGATTTTTATGGTTTCGGGCTTACTTGCATCCACTCCCTCAATGCGGGCATCAATTTTTACCCCTTCCTCAAGCTCCACGACTCCAGAGCAGTAAGGATGCTTTCTATCATATCCTTGCTTTATCATCCATGGGGGACCCACATATATGCAGGTAAACGCAGCTAGCTTTCCTTTACCCTTGAGCTCCGCCCATTCCATTTCTCGGCTAAAGCAGTTAATACAGATGGGACGGGGGGGCGAATAGAGGGTGCCACACTTCTTACACTTTGAACCCATTAACTTTTCTTCATTTAGAAACTGGTTAAAAGAAATGGTAGAAATAGACCTTTCCTGCATCATATTATCTCCTTTCAAAAATACAAAAAGTGCAAGTTCCTCCTGTTCCTCCCAGGTTCTGGGTGGCTCCAATTCGCAAATTCTTATTGGGAATTTGCCTTTCTCCAGCTTCACCCCTCAACTGTTCCCAGATCTCATGCATCTGGGCTAACCCTGTTGCCCCTACCGGATGGCCTTTACACTTAAGCCCTCCTGAAGTGTTGATGGGCATCGGGCCATCTCTTCTCGTTTGGCCCTCTGCGACTGCTTTATATGCTTCTCCGGGTTTGAAAAAGCCTAGGTCTTCGGTATGAATGAGCTCAGCGATGGAAAAGCAATCGTGTACCTCGGCGAATTGAATATCCTTGGGCGTAAGCCCTGACATCTCATAGGCTTCCTTGGCTCCGTTCTGGTTTGCTTCAAAGGAAGTAAGGCTAGCCCCAGTGTGCAAGGGTCTACCGCTCCCCTGCCCCATGCCAATAACATATACAGGGTTATCGGTAAAGTTTCTAGCTATTTCTTCAGCCACCAACAATACAGCGCTTGCTCCATCGCTCATGGGGCAGCAATCATAGAGATGCATGGGCCAGGCGATAGGAGGGTTAAACATGGGATCCCACAGTGCTTCTTTCTCATCTTTCCAGGCGGGAACTGGATCCCCCTTCTTCTTGGCTCGTTCAATCCTTCTATTCATGAGATCACGAACAGTAGCCTTAAACTGTGCCTTGGGGTTAAAAGGAGCATTACTATGGCTTTTTATAGTAACATTCATAAGGTCGTCGCGGGTAGCTCCGTACTTTTCAAAGTAGGCCGTGGCCAAAGCACCAAAAACCCCGGGAAAAGTAAAACCGACTATTCCTTCATATGGCTTATCAAGGGCTAATGCCAAGCCTTCTGTGGCTTCCTCAGTACTTAGCTTTGACATCTCCTCTACCCCACAAGCCATAACCACGTCATAGAATCCAGAGGCTATAGCAAAGCAGGCATCTTTAAACGCCAGAGTGCTGGCAGCACATGCACCTTCTGTTCTGGTTACCGGCTTTGGTGTATGTCCAAGCAGGTCAGCTACTATAGGCCCCAGGTGTGCTTGGTGTGTATAGAAGTCATTAGAGAAATTTCCTACCCATACAGCCTCAATATCTTTGGGGTCTATTCCTTTATCCACTGAGGAGACCATTTCGTTATAGGCCTCCACCAGCAAATCCCTGGAGTCTTTGTCCTTGAACATGCCAAAGTCGGACATCCCCGCCCCAACCACAGCCACCCCCCTCCCTAGCTTTCTCTTCTTTTGTTGCATCTTTTCTCCTTTCTAATCTAAAAATTCAAGCTCAGCCTTCAATCCACCTTAACACCAGTCGCAATAACTAACTCCTTTCTTAATTTAATTATCCTTCTAAACATTCTACGCCTTCATCGGCCAACAAACAGACCAAGCTTATCGCAGGGATAGAAATTCTTTTACCCATCGCCCACACTAGATACCTTCCCCATCTATCGCACCTTTTGGTTGTTTTATCTCTGGGCAGCGTCCGCCCCGACACCAGCATTACTATAAAGTAAGGCCTGATTTTTGTCAACTTTTCTAGCTTAGC
Organism: Dehalococcoidia bacterium UBA3088; assembly: GCA_002367275.1. Lineage (GTDB taxonomy): Bacteria > Chloroflexota > Dehalococcoidia > UBA2247 > UBA3088 > UBA3088. The sequence goes on from DFBE01000074.1 coordinate 13,415, forward strand.
CTTATGTTTGCCTTTTAGCCACCAGTGTGTTATAAAATCACCATGGGGAGTGGGTTTTGTGGGGGCCCACTTTTTAGTTATAGGAGGTCTTAGAGAATGAAAAGCGAGTTTATGCTAGCGCTGACTCAGCTCTCCGCGGAGAAAAATTTATCTCCGGAGGTTATTCTCAGGGCGATAGAGGAAGCGTTGTCCTCTGCCTTCAAGAAGGATGGGTCTTCAGACCAAAATATTAGGGCCCACATATCTCCTCAGAGCGGTAAGGTGAGGGTTTATGCCCAAAAGATGGTGGTGGACAAAGTTACCTGCTCCCAAACAGAAATTGACCTCTCTAAGGCTAAGGGGCTCAATCCTGAAGCTAAGGTAGGAGATATGATAGAAGTGGAGATAACTCCTCAGAATGTGGGTCGAATTACTGCCTCCACAGCCCGGCAGGTAATACTACAGAAGCTGCGCGAGGCGGAAAGGGATGCTGTATTTGCAGAATATAAGGGCAAGGAGAAAAGCATCGTCTCTGGTATGGTAGGAAGAAGAGAACGGGAGCAGATACAAATTGACCTGGGAAATGCTACCGCTTTCCTCCCTTCAGGAGAGCAGATACCCACTGAGAGGTATAGGCTAGGACAAAGACTGAAGGCACTGCTCCTGGAGGTTCATCAGGGCTCTCCTCTGATAGTATCTCGGGCTCATCCTGATTTTTTGAGCTGTCTACTGGAGCTGGAGATCCCCGAGGTCAGGAATGGTACGGTGATAGTTAAGGGCATCGCTCGAGAGGCAGGATACCGCAGTAAGGTGGCGGTATTCACCCCTGAACCCAACGTTGACCCCATCGGTTGTTGTATTGGACCCCGGGGCAATAGAATACAAAGCATCCAGAAGGAGCTAAGCGGAGAAAAGCTGGATGTTGTGAAGTGGAGCGAAAACTCAGAACTTTTCATTACCAATTCCTTAAGCCCAGCTAAGGTAGAGCAGGTAATACTCTCTGCCCGACAGAACTTGGCCACCGTAATCGTTCCTGATGATCAGCTATCCCTAGCCATAGGTAAGGAGGGTCAGAATGCGCGACTGGTGACTGAATTAACTGGATGGAGGGTTGACATCCGAAGTCGCTCTGAGATGGAAGCTTTAGGGGCAAAGGAGGAGGCTTTGACTCCTGAGCCACCGGCAGCAACTACGACCCCCGAGGAGATTCCAGAAGAGGAAGAAGAAGTTGAGGCAGAAATACAGGTGGAGGCCCCTCCTCCTGAGGGGGCAAAGATACGCTTTGCTGAGGATATACTGACCAGGGTGAGGGCGGCTGAGAAGAAAAAGCCAAAGAAAAGCACTAAAAGTAAGAATGGTGGGGTTTTGTCTGAAGATGAGCAAGAATAAGAAGCGTGTACCTATGAGAACTTGCATTGCCTGCCGTGCTGTGAAGCCTAAAGAAGAGCTTGTCCGTTTAGTCTACTCTCCTGAAGGTTTGGTAGAGATAGACACCACCGGGAAGAGGCCAGGAAGAGGAGCTTACCTATGCGGGCGTTCGGAGTGTTGGGAGAGAGGGGCCAAAAGGTTGGGTTACGTGCTAACAGCCAGGAATAAGAAGAAATGAAGTCAGTGGAGATGCCATCTTCGTTAACCGTAAAAGAGCTCGCCGAGATGCTCAATAAAACCCCGGTGGAGATTATAAAACAGCTGATGCGGAGTGGTGTGATGGCCAATGTAAATCAAGTTTTAGACCATGACATGGCCTCGGCTACTGCCTTAGCCCTGGGCTATGAGGTAAAGCCATCCTCCCCGTCCGAATCACCTTCCGTAAGGAGCAAGGCAGAAGGGGACAATCTATCCCCCAGGCCTCCGGTGGTTACGGTTATGGGACATGTAGACCATGGTAAAACTACTCTTCTGGATCACATACGAAAGACCAATATCGCTTCCCGGGAGGTAGGAGGGATCACTCAGCATATTGGGGCCTATCAGGTAGAGATAGATGGTAATAAGATTACCTTCATCGATACTCCCGGTCATGAGGCATTTACTCAAATGAGAGCGCGAGGGGCTAAAATTACTGATATCGTTGTTCTGGTAGTGGCGGCTGATGATGGGGTGATGCCTCAGACCATAGAGGCCATAGACCATGCTAGGTTAGCTCAGGTTCCCATCATGGTGGCCATAAATAAGATGGATAAACCCGATGCTGACCCGGATAGAGTAAAACGGGAGCTGTCAGAGCAGGGATTGGTCATTGAGGAATGGGGTGGAGATGTTATGTGTACCCCTATATCTGCCAAAAAGGGTGAGGGTATATCCGACCTTTTGGAAAGTATCCTCGTTCTGGCAGAGGTGTTGGAGCTTAAGGCCGATCTAAAGGTATTGGCCAGGGGTGTGGCCATTGAGGGGGGGGTAGATAAGCTACGGGGACCGGTAGCTACCCTCCTGATTCAAGAAGGAGAGCTTAAGGTAGGAGATACCATTGTCTGTGGGGGGAGTTGGGGCAGAATAAAGGCCATGCTCAACGACCAGGGAAAGAGGGTCAAGAGAGCAGGGCCAGCCACTCCAGTAGAGATTCTGGGTCTGGATAGCCCTCCCCAGGCCGGAGATGCGTTCAGTATGGTAAAGGATGAGAAGGAAGCAAGGCTCAAGTCACAGAAGAAAGGAAAAGAGTTTCCCCGGACACAGGTTATCACCTCCCCGGAGGTTAAGGATCTGAATATCGTTCTCAAGACTGATGTTGAAGGGAGTATTGAACCCATCAAAAGTTCACTGGAGGAGCTGTCCAACGATAAGGTTCTACTTCGAGTTATTTATGCTCGCTCAGGAATCATAACTGAGGGAGATATCCTTCTGGCCCGAGCTTCTAACGGAATGATTGTAGGATTTAATACTTCTTATGGCACGGGGACCAAAAAATTGGCTGAAAGAGAAGGAGTTGACACCCATCTCTCCGAGGTGATCTACAAGCTTATGGATGAGATGGGAATGGTTATCCAGGGAATGCTGGAGCCGGAGTTTGTAGATGTGGTCGATGGAATTGGTGAGGTGCGAGAGGTATTTTCCTCAGCTAAGGGTAAGAAGGTGGCAGGGGTTTATGTCCTGGAGGGAAGCCTGAAGCGGGGGGTGAGGGTTAGAGTGATGAGAGAAGGAGAAGAGATATGTGAATCTACCATCGTAAGCCTGCGAAGATTCAAGGATGATGTTAGAGAGGTAGAAACGGGATTTGAATGTGGGGTGGGCATTAGAGACTTCTCTGAATTCAAGGTGGGCGATCGTATTAAATCCCACGTGAGGAGAAAAAAAGATGAGTCGACGTACCAAGAGGCTGGAATCACTGTTCCAAGAAATGATAAGCGACCTTCTCATTCATGAAGTCAAGGATCCCCGTATCTCCGGTTTCATCAGTGTGACAGGAGTTTCCATCTCTAAGGACTTAAGCTATGCCAAAGTAGGGATAAGTATTTTGGGGGATGATAAGGAGAAAGAAAATATATTCCGAGGTTTGGAAAGCGCCCGAGGCTTCTTGAGGAAGGAGCTTTCCGCTCATATCAGATTGCGCCGAATTCCGGAGCTCTACTTCCAGGAAGACGATTCTATAGCTAAAGTAAGCAAACTGCTTGAACTCATGGATAATATTTCTTCCCCCCCTGAGGGGATAGGAGGATAGGATATGTGTCCTACTTAAAAAGGTTGGCCCTATGGATGGTATATTGAACGTCTTGAAACCTCAAGGTATGACCTCCATGGCAGTGGTGTCTCAGGTAAAAAGAATCTTTGGGGAGAGGCATGTGGGGCATGGGGGTACGTTAGACCCTAAGGCCTGCGGAGTGTTGCCCATCCTGGTAGGTAAGGCCACCAGGCTCATGCCGTTTCTTCTTCAGAAGTCTAAGGCCTACCGAGCGGAGGTGGAGTTGGGGATGGCTACCGACACTTACGATGTTGAGGGAAAAATAATATCTATGAGCAATTCAGGAGCTGTCACTTATGAGGAGGTGGGGAAAGCTCTGGCGAATTTTCGCGGCCCCATATGGCAAATCCCTCCCATGTACAGCGCGGCGAGATGGGAAGGGAAAAGGTTGTATGAGCTGGCTAGAAAGGGTCTTGATGTGGAGAGGAGGCCAAAGCTGGTACACATATTCCACTTAGAAGTTGAAGGCTTTAACCAACCTTGGCTTACTCTAGTGGTAGAGTGTAGTTCGGGAACCTATATACGTTCCCTGGTTTCTGACCTGGGGAGGGTTTTAGGATGCGGTGCCACCCTCATAAATTTGATCCGCACCAGATATGGCTCCTTCCTCGTGGAGGATGCCGTTCCCCTTTCCAAGCTCGTCCGGGATTGCTTTATCTATCCTCCATCCTCTATCCTTGACTTTGATAGAGTGGTGGTAGAGAGGGAGGAAGAGGAAGCCATAAGAAGAGGACAATGCTTGATGTTAGAGGATAGAGGGAGCAGTTATGTTCAAGCTTACACCCAAGAGGGAGATTTGTTGGCCATTCTAAGCCTGGATAAAGAAAGGGAGCTGTGGCATCCTGATAAGGTGTTTGTGAATTAAATGCTACATAAGCTAAACATTGGAAAGGAGATGCATGGAAGCCTACTTTCAACATCGCTTTATTCCTCTATCTGAAGCCAGGTTAAGTGTTATGACCCATGCCCTTCACTATGGTACTGCCTGCTTTGAAGGAATACGCGGAAATTGGAATAGGGAGGAAGATAGAACCTATCTCTTCCGCTCCCGGGAACACTATCAAAGGCTAGCTCGAAGCTGCCAGCTTATAAAGATAGACCTTCCCTACACTATAGATGAGCTTTGTGATATAACCGTGGATCTGGTGGCCAGAAACGGTTTCCATGAAGACATATATATCCGTCCCCTAGCCTATAAAAGTTCTGAAGCTATCGGAGTGAGGCTTCATGACCTTGAAGATGACCTGCTTATGTTTGCTGTTCCCTTCGGCCCCTACCTTGATGTTGATAAAGGTGTAAAGTGCTGTATCTCTAGTTGGGTAAGGATAAACGATAACATGATACCTTCAGCGGCTAAAGTGAGCGGACGTTATGTCAACTCTGCCCTGGCCAAAACAGAGGCCTTAGAAAAAGGGTTTGATGAAACCATCATGCTAACCTCACAGGGGTATGTTTCAGAGGGAAGTGGGGAAAATGTATTCATCTTTTACCACGGGAAGCTCATCACCCCCCCTTCCTCCGATGATATTCTTATAGGGATAACCCGGGATAGTGTAATTAGATTGGCTCAGGAGGAGCTGGGTATCTCCACCCTGGAGAGGTCCGTAAGCCGAAGCGACCTCTACTCAGCCTCAGAATGTTTCCTTACCGGAACCGCCGCCCATATAACGCCAGTGGTGGAGATCGACCACTATCGAATAGAGGAGGGAAGAGTGGGGGAAGTCACCCGAAAGCTAGCCGACATTTATTTCGATGTGATTTATGGCCGAAATCCCCGGTACTCAAGCTGGTTGACCCCCGTGGAAAAGAAAATAACAAAGAGTGTCTCTTAACCTAGACTATATCCTGTTCGTCTTCATAGCTTCCCTGGGAGTGTTACAGCTTGCTGCATCCTTGAGGGGGTTCAGTCGTCTTATGTTGTTTAGAACCAAACCCCTCTCCTATACGTTTGCCGCTGTCTGCCTTTTGGGGTCGTTCGGGTGGTTCTTTGGATGGGATGACCGTCTAGATGAGAAGATAATGATGACTGGCCTTGAAGGGGGGCAGCAGTTCTTTTACTTCGCCTTGTCTTTCTTTCTGGCCTTGGTGTCTACCCTTCTTCTGTCATCCTTACGCTGGAGAAGACTTCCTCCCGAGGATAAAGATGAGGAAGGCCTGAAAGTTCTGAGTGGGAAAACTTACCTTCAGGCAATGCGAGGCAAATATGGGAAACGTCGATGAGACACTCTTCTCTCATATAAACGGTCTGGTGGGAAAATCCTCCCTCGTGGATAGCATAATGAGGATCGGAGTTAACGATTACTTCGTTCCCGTATGCCTGGTTCTATTTCTGGTATTTCTATGGTTTTGGGGAAGAGATCAACTGGAAAGGGAATGGTGTCAGAAGTGTGTTATCTGTGGTTTGATAGGTGTAGGGATAGTGAACGGAATCACCAAGGTCATAAACATCTTTTACTTTCGTTCTCGCCCATTCCAGAGCGAGGCTTTAATTTCTGATATACCTTTGCTTAAGTCAAGAGTTTCGGACATCTTCTACGGCCCTACGGATTCTTCTTTCCCGGCCAATGCACCCGCCATTGCCTTCGCCCTGGCTACAGCAGTGTTTTGGGGAAACAAAAGGTGGGGCCTTCTGGCCTACCTCTTAGCTCTCCTTATATCCTTCGCTCGAGTCTTTGCCGGGGTTCACTACCCCTCAGATGTAGTGGTCGGTGGAGCCCTGGGAATTGCTACTACCTATGCCATCTTGAAACTCATGCAACTTCTAGAGCCTTATCCTAGCAAAGTCATCAGTCTCTTGAGGAAGATCTTCCTCGCCTAGTTTTCCCCCGGTCAGTCCTGAAATCAGGAGCGGTGATGTTGAATACCACGCTTATCCGGGGGTCGGCCATGCGAGAGCTTATCCGGGTCTCCATCTCCTCCAGGGAGAGGGAGGTGGTGATGATGGTGGGGAGCCGGTAGTTGTATCGAGAGTTTATTATCTGATACAGCTTATCGGAGGCCCAGGGAGTGAATGCTTCAGGGCCAAGGTCATCTAAAATGAGTAGAGGAGCCCGTTTAGCCTCCCGGAAAAGCTCTTGACCTCGGCTCATCCGCAATTCCTCCAGGAGGTCGGGAATGAACACAAACTTAACCTCCCTTCCTTGTTTCAGGCAGAAATTGGCAATAGCGCAGGCAAGGTGGGTCTTACCACAGCCGCTGGTTCCCTGAAGCACCAGCCAACCTTCAGGGGATGTAGCAAAGCTCCGAGCAAGCTTAAATGCCTGACCCAGGTTCCTTCTCTGCTCTAAAGGAAGGTTAACTCTCCTAGAATCAAAGTTGTCAAAGAGCATGCTTTGAAGAAGAGCCGGCTCCAGTCCACAGGGGATCTCAGCCTCACCAACTTTGAGGATGTTACATATTGAGGGATCTAGCAGACGATCCCGGAAGCTTGGTTCAATCTCCTGGGGATGAACTTTGGTGGTGACTACCAGGGGAAGCCGGGCATTATACCGAAAGCTTACTATCTGGAGGAGTTTATCGGAGGCCCAGGGAGTGATGGCATCGATACCAAAGTCATCCAGTACCAAAAGGGGAGTGTTCCTTACCCTCTGGAAAAGTTCATCGTAAGAAACATCGCTTCCTGGTGAGAAGGAGGAACGCAGATGATCCAGAAGGTCGAGGGTAGCCATAAACAATACTGGCTTTCCTCTCTTCAGGCAGAAATTGGCAATAGCGCAGGCAAGGTGGGTCTTACCACAACCGCCCGGACCATAGAACAATATCCACCCTTTAGGGTCTAAGGCAAATTCCCTGGCTGCACTATATGCTTTCTCAAAGCACCCATCCTCTCCATTTCTTCCCCGGGGGGCTAGATTATCAAAGGTAAGATGAGTAAGTGGCCCTAGATTGCTGTATTTTTGCAGCCGAGCTATCTTCTCTCCCTCTAATCTCAGGAGAGTACACTCACACGGGATGGCCTCACCAAATTGAGGGTCGCCGGGGGGAACATCAGGGTATACGAATCCTCTGCCCTGACACCGGGGACAGACCTCAACGTCGGACGAGGTATCCGTATTTTCCCCGGATGTACTTATCGGGGTCAGCCTTTTTAGTATCTCGGACAACCTTTCCATCTTGGGACCAGCGCTCCAATATTGCCTGAATGTAGCTCCAACTTTTCGCTCCGTGAACTATCGCCTGTTCAAAGGCTTCTTCTATCCAGGAGTAAGGATAAACCTTCTCTGCTTCCTTGAGCTTTTCTGCCAGGATGGGGGTGAGCATTCCGATATTCTCCTCATACAGGGAGAAGATATTGGCTTCCTTCAGGATAAAGTATTCCTCACCTTCGTTTCTCAATATCCCCTCCTGAACTAGCCCCTCTACTTCGGAGGCGACTCTCCCCCTATCTACAGTTTTCTTCATTTCCTCATCGGTCACAAGTTCATCTAAAGTAAAAGAGTAAGCCCTCTTTTGATTCAAAAGCCTCAGGATATGGAGTCCTACCTTCATTTGGATAATATCTCCTGATTTAAGGAGATAGGATAGAAGGTCGTCGGGTATTTCGATGAAGCCCTTAGCTTTGCCAAGGGAGAGATGGCTGGTCAACCCTCCTCCTTTCTAAGGAAAAAAATTGGGTGCTCCTCTCATCAAAGGATAAGCTTATCTTACCGGTGGGACCATTTCTATGTTTGGCCACAATTATCTGGGCTATTCCTTTAGGATATGGTTTAGCCGGGTTGACCTTCTCCCATTCTTCGGGAGAATAATAAAAATCATCCCGGTAGATAAATAGCACCACGTCTGCCTCCTGTTCAATGCTTCCGCTTTCCCTGAGGTCGGAGAGGAGAGGGATGTGGGGGGTACGTGTCTCTACTGCCCGACTCAGTTGAGATACGGCAATCAGAGGGACATTTATCTCTCGGGCCAAGCTTTTGATGGAACGCGATATCTCTCCCATCTCCTGTACTCTATTCCATCTCGCATCCCCCTGTATCAACTGGAGATAATCCACAAAAATCAGATCCACGCGAGCATCATGGTGAAGCTTTTTTATCTTGCTTCGCATCTCCCTTACGGTGGTGAAAGGAGAATCGTCGATGAAAATGGGCGCCTCTGAGAGAACTCCTGCTGCCTGGGCAATTTTTTCCTCCTCCTTGGGGGATAGAGATCCTAGCCTTAGCTTTTTGCTATCCACTCCTGAGTTAGCCGAAAGAAGTCGTTGGGCTATTTGCTCCTTGGCCATCTCCAGGCTGAATATGGCCACATGGAACTTATACCCCAGGGCAACGTTACAGGCTATGTTCAGCATAAGACTGCTCTTGCCCATGCTGGGCCTGGAGGCCAGAATAACCATGTCTGAACGTTGGAGTCCCCCCAGAGTCTCGTCCAGGGCAGGGAATCCACAGTCCATACGACCTTCAGGAGAAGGAACGATTTCATCAAAGTAGGAAGCCAGGATGTTCTTAAGGCTGGAAAAACCGTGGGGGCTCTCGCCATGTTGCAATCGGAAAAGAATGTCCTCGGCTCTTTCAAAGGCAGCATCGACATCCGGGGAAGCCTCATATCCAATTTTGGCAATCTGCCCACCGGCATAAATGAGCTTTCTCATCATGGAGGTCCGATAGACAATCTGAGCATAATACTCTACGTGGAGAGAAGTGGGGACCTGGGACACTAAGTGGCTGAGGTAGGAATTTCCCCCTACACCGGCAAGCCTTTCTCTCCTGGCAAGCTCAGAGGCAACGGTTATCTGGTTTATTCCCTCGTTTCGGTCGTATAAGCCCAGGCAAGCCTCGTACACCCGGGCATTCTCCTCATAGAAGAAATCCTCCGGATGGAGTATAAAGTTTATCTTTACCAGAGCGTCGGGGTCAATAAGCAAAGAGCCGACCACCGCCTCTTCGGCATCCCTATCATGAGGGGGAAGTTTCTCCTCCATCCTCCTTCACGCTTACCTGGAGCGGTATTACCAGATCGCTCGCAAGTCTCACTCTGGTCTCATGATTTCCCAGCTTTCGGATGGGTGAGGAGAGCTTGATCCGTCTTCTATCCACTTCTACCCCAATTGCTTTACTTAAATTCTGGGCAACATGAGATGTGGTAATGGAGCCGAATAACTTTCCTTCTTCTCCTGCTTTTGCCTTTATAGTTAAGGTGGAGAGCTGCCTTATCCTTTCCCCTATCCCTTCAAGCTCAGAGAATTTCTGGCTCCTTCCTCTCTGTTCTGCTTCCTTTCGCTCCTCTGCTGCCTTTAAGGCGCTGGGAATAGCCAGCACTGCCAATCCTCGAGGGAGGAGGAAATTCTTCCCATATCCCGGGGATACTTCCTTTACCTCTCCTTGTGCTCCTATACCGGGAATATCCTGGGTAAATACCACCCTCATTTTATCCATATTATACCTTTGATTTTCCATTCCACCAAACATTTTGAGCGGTTGGGAAAACAAAAGGGGGCAAAAATTGGGCTTACCACGGCCCTAGGGGGGGTAGTATGGGTTGGAATGACTGATCTAGTTTGCTTGCATGGAAGAGATATGCCTCACTTCAAAACAGAGCCCGAAGAACAAATGGGAAATCCCGAGGAAAAAAGACCGTGCACATGGCTGCTCTTTCAGGGGGTGACTTAAGATTTTACCAGGGTGCCGCATTACTTTACCTATATTTACTCTCTGTTTACCCAAATGTTTACCTTTGAGCTGTAAAATTGAATTCGTAAGGAGTGATAGGCTCTCTTCATAGATTGAGGAGAAGGAGGGTGATAATAACTTCAGAATGAAGATCGAGAAAGGTGCCTGCGCTGAGCCTTTTATACGAACGTAGAGACTTCGTCCATGTACAGTCTCATATGCTAGGCCTTAACTTAACTAATTAAACAGCAAGTCCTGAATGTTAGGAAGGAAAAGATAGAAGAAGGCCTGGAGAAGTAAAGGGGGTAGAGATGGCCAATGTAGCTGAGGTTAATAAGAATGTCTATATGATCGACTCGACGGGGTCGAGGAGGGGGACATCCGTGTATCTAATCGCTGGGGAGGAAATTGCTTTAATTGATCCAGGGTCTTCACTTCGCGCAGGTCAGGTTTTGGAAGGAATTGAAAAATTAGGTCTTGATCCAGTCGATATTTCCCATATCCTCTTAACCCATGTGCACTTAGATCATTGCGGGTGTGTTGGAACCCTTCTGTCAGGAATGCTCAGGGCAGATGTTTTAGTCCATGAAAGAGGAGTAAAGCACTTAATTAATCCTTCAAAGCTTGTAGCCTCAGCTAAGCGAGGCTGGGGAGAGGAAATAACTAAAAAAACTTATGGGGGGGAGGAAGTAGTTCCTGTAGCAGAAAATCGAATTAAAGCTATCGGGGAAGGTGATCTAATAAAACTTGGCAAAGGGAATGACCTGAGGGTAATTTATGCCCCCGGTCATGCCTCTCATCAAGTCTGTTTTTACAATGAAGAGAGAAAAACTCTTTTCGCTGGAGATGCAGCCCAAACTTATTCACCTCTCACTGATAGTTTGCTTTTAAACACTCCTCCACCTTTTGATTTAGACCTTTCAGTTAAAACGATTAAAAGGCTTATAGATATAGAAATAGATGTTTTATATTTTGCCCATTTTGGACCTTATATGGAAGCGAAAAGGATACTCAAGATCGCCATGGAAGAGCTTGAGAACTTCGGAAGGTGGGTTAAACAGGAATGGGAGAAGACTGGAAATATCCAAGGAATGGCTGATAAACAAGCGGAGGAATGGATTAATTTAATACCTGGTGCTGATCCTTCTTTCACACATCAACGTCTCACCACAAATATAATGGGTTATCTCACATGTTTTGGATTAATGTAGGAGGGAATCCAAAACATTTACCAAATTTTAATCAAATACTGGCCCTTTCTTAACCCCCTTCTCAACGTCTGTGAAGTTAAAATATCCCTGAAGTGTGAAGTGAAGTGGTTGCTAAATGAGAAAAACGCCCTTCAATTACTTTGAAGGAAGGTCTACCGAGATAAAGGCCTTAGACTGTGCCCTTATGTTTGGGCATATTGCGAGTTCGTCATCGCTCCCCAAATGGCAGAGAAGATGGTTGGTGTATAGCTTAAAGCAGAACTTACTCAAGGTTAGCCCGAGGAGATGTTCTTCTGACTAAAGGGTTCCATGGGCAGGATAAAATAAATGAAGGAGGAGAGATTTAAGTAACTGTCTGAAATTTGGGAGTTTAACCGTTTCACAAGTCGGTGAAAATCCCTTGGTCATATCCTGGTCTTTGTCGGTTATATAATATTAGTCAACGGTGGCGATTTTCAAAGGAGGATCTGTGAAAAAGGAAGGTTATAAAGAACAGAAGACATTCAAACAATTAACGGAGGAAGGGGCGAAGGATTTGATGCAACAAGTTGATATCTACGACCTAGGGGTTAAAAAGTATTTGACGGAGGACCTTATGGAAAAAATATACGCCCGGCCCCAACTAGATTTGAAAACCCATGAGCTGTGTACGATTTCTGCTTTAGTGACGCTGGGTGTGGCATCGGAGCTTATCTTAACCACACACTTTGGTATAGCCCTTAATGTCGCTGCTCAAGAGGAAGTAAGAGAGCTCATCGTTCAACTCTATCCTATCGCTGGCTGGCCAGTTGTCCTGAGTGCTTTTGAGACCTTCAACCGAGTATTGGAAGAAAGGGAGACGGAGAGAAGGCTCCAGCCGCTGCGGGAGAGATATGAACAGGCGAACTGGCGCAAGGAGGGGATGGATACTGGCAGGAAGGTTCATGGCCCTGAGGAATGGGATAGGCTAATAGGTAAGGTTCGGAAATTTGAGCCTGGAGTAGCCGACTTTTTAATAGAAGATGTTTACGGTGAAGTTTTTAACCGAAATTCAGTTTTGGATATAAAAACCAAGCACCTATGTTTTGTTGTTTCCCTAACGGTGTTGAACAATATGCCGATATTAAAGAAATTCATCTCGGGGGCCTTAAATGTGGGTTGTACTTCCCAAGAGATTAAAGAAGTAATCTTTCAGATGAGTGGTTATCGAGGGTGGCCGGTTACTCTTAATGCTATCGATGCCTTCAATGAGGTAGTGGGTGAGTTTTAATCTGATACTTCCTCCCTAAGTGATCCGGAATCATACCTAGCAGAAGAAAACTACTGAATTGCAACCCAGATATTAACTCGCTTGAAGGGAGATGGTAGAACTGTGGATTTGGGAAAAGTACCTGGGGAGGATGTAGCAACAGGGCATTCATGAATCAGCTATATGGCTTGTGCAGAGGTTTTAGGCTTACTTCAGGCTGAATAAAATGGAAGGAGGCTCACGCTTACACAGCTGGCGACGCATTGTGATAGAGCGCCAGTTTATATCGCTGCCTTTTTCACATGGACAGGCCAAAGCTAATGGAAAAATCGCTAAGAAGATGTAAGTATACTGAAAGTAGATGTAAAGGGTGCTCGCTCCTATCACGGAGGCCCCCTTTTGGAGGAATTATCCTTTGGTATACAGATTGTGTGAGATCAATTAATATATGCAGGGAGGCCATTACGGGCATCGTCGTGGAAGAGTTCGGTGATGGAATCATGAGTGCTATTGACTTTACACCCCATATTCAATGGCAGACCGGGGAAGGAGGTAGAGCAGGGGTCATTATTACCATGAATAGAAAGTTTTTGCCTTACGCGGACAATTGAGTCTATGATGAATAGCCTTGCATCCGCCGAAATCTTGGCTAAGGGTGTCCGGGGGTGGTCAATTTTGACGAAGAAGATGAGAATGTAAAGTAGTTCAGTCAAAGAGATATATATGCAAAACCATTCGGATATGAACAAGTTATACGCAATCAGCTTCCGGGGAGGCGAGAATGATAGTAGAACAAATCACTGTCCCTGCGAGGACATTTAGATGCTTCAAGATAGTCGAATATGATGAGGCCGGTATTGCAAGTCAGGACTTCTTGGGCATCAGATGAAGCAAAGCAAATTAGTGTCAAAAACATAGACCATGAAACCGGGGAGGCTGCGGAACTTGTATCTTATTCTGTCTCCCAGGCTCGGACTTGACTGAGCTTTAATGGGACTTAGAAGAAAAAAGAACTGGTGGCTGGATTTAGGAATGGACAGATGATGGATTTTTTTGTTATCTTTTTTGGGAATCTGGTGGAGACGTTGGAATATAAGTATTGAGAGATGTCCGCAGGCCGCTGCTTTGCCCGAGTGGTCCGCAGTTCGCAATTCCCGGAAACGTTAGACAAAGTAAGATGCAGAAAAAATCATAAGGAGCCATTATGAAACTTCATGAAAAGCCGGTGATGCCAAAAGGTTTTAAATGTACTAGCAAAAACTGTGGGATAAAAAATGGGGGGGGAGACATTTCAATTTTCTATTCAGAAACTAAAGCAAACGCGGCGGGGGTTTTTACTCAAAATAAATTCCCCGGTGCTCCGGTTATTCTGGGAAGAGAGATAATTAAAAATGGTTCTCTAAGGGCAATTATAGTAAATGGTAAGGTCAGCAATGTAGGAACTGGCAATGAAGGCATTGAGAATGCCAGAAGAATGGCCATGGCAGTTTCTAAAGAATTCGACATTCCCCAAGAAGAAGTGATCATGAGTTCAACAGGGGTGATAGCAAAACAGCTACCGATAGAAACTATCGAAAATGGAGTACGAGGAATTTCCAGAAATTTACAGGATGATCCTATTATAGGGGCAAGAGGAATTATGACCACCGATACTTATCCAAAAGCCCTATCTACTTCGGTTGATGAAGCAGTGATAACCATCGTTGGGAAAGGTTCCGGTATGATAGAGCCAAATATGGCCACCATGCTGGTTTACATTTTCACTGATGCAGAAATAGAAGTTCCTGTGCTAGACAGTATGCTTCGTGAAGCCGTTAGCAGTTCATTCAATATGCTATCAGTGGATACTGACACCAGTACTTCGGATACTTGCATAGTAATGGCAAACGGCTTAGCCGGAAAAGTAGACGAAGAACTCTTTCTGGAAACTTTAAAGTTTGCTTGTGTCGAAATAGCGAAAATGCTTGCCAGAGATGGAGAGGGGGCTACAAAACTACTTTTAGCCAATGTATTGGGTGCTAAATCAGACCAGGAAGCAAGATTTATTGCTAAAGCTCTGATAAACTCCCCCCTTATAAAAACGATGGCCTACGGTGGTGATCCTAATATTGGGCGGATTCTTATGGCAGTTGGGAAGTGTGTGGCATGTGAAATCGAACCTGAGAAAATGGAACTTAGAATTAATGATAAACTCGTGTATTTAGAGGAAAATAAAATAGATTTTGATGAAAAAGAAGTTCGAAATCTATTAAGCGGAGATATTGTTGGAATAACGGTAGATCTTAAACTAGGTTCTAGCAGTGCTACTGCCTATGGTTGTGATTTGACAGAAGGTTACATCAAAGAAAATGCTGCGTATTATTCATCTTGATAAAAAAATCGGCATCTCGCTTCACCTAACAGGATATCATAGTAGATTGGGCAAGGTTTGAAAGCAGTGAGACATCGCCTATCTGGTTTCTCGATCACCATTATGGCTATCTTCCAAATCTTCTTAGCTCGATTACAAGTTCGTTAAAGCGATCCTATAACAGGCTAACTCTACAACATCCGGGTCTCCCCATTCAGGTGGAAATCCGCCTCCAAACTGGAGCATGACAATGTAGGGGAAGATATCATGGTATAAGAAACCACAGAGGCCAGCCGTATTAGGAGCACTGAGCTCAAAGGTATTCCCTACTTTGTGCCCCGCGTTACAGGTCCTCTTTATAGATTTTATTTCTCCTGTCACTCGATACCCGATTTGTTCCATAATCACTCCTTTCTTTTAGCAAGTTATATGAATGAGGGCGGCTACTCTCTTTTCTTGGTCAAATAGCTCATTAAACCTTTGCACTGCTTCCTTGGAATTGAGAACCGCTAACTCTGCCTCTTTTACTGCTATATCTTTAGATAAACGAGCTCTACCTTGAGTTCCTATGCCTACCAGCACTACTTCGGGCTGAGCTTCTAGGAGTTTTTCTATCTCCTCTCCTTTAATACTATGGGGGCCGAATCTCCAGATGCCACCCTTTCTCTGCTCAACCTTCCCGTCAGGATAGATAAGAATGTCATGGGTATACTTTTTACCATTAATAACAATCGAACCAAAGCGGAAGTTATCTATCTTCATTTTATCCTCCGTACTTATTATATAATACTGCCAAATGACATCTACTATTTTGGATTGCCTCAACCCGGGTGAAGAGTATAATGCCCCTCGCCCTTGAGCAGTCAGAGGTAAAAGTTTTGCGGCTCTACACTGTTTTGTGTGAACAAGCATAGTTGGTAATTAGAGACTATCTACCCTCTGCTGGAGTGCAGGTGCATCTTTAGTCACCACAAACACTTCTTGAACCGCAGAGGGGCCATAGGCCAGGAGCTTGACCCCGCTGATAGTGGTATACCTGAAACTTAACCTGAGCTTTGAATTCCTACCCTTTATTGGCCTGATCTCTCCTGGAAAGATAGATTCTACATAGTCTAAAGGTTCAATCTCGTTTTCGAGGACTCCCCTCAGACCATGGATCATATGGTGCTCATACTTGATCTTAGAACCTCTGGCACGGTGTTTCACAGGTAATCTACAATCTCTGTAAGATGGCAAATTCGAGGACAGTTGTAGAGTGCGCAGTTACGCCGATCAAGGAGGACTGCCTTCATCCCTACACCCTGGGCACCAACAACATCCAGATCGTATTGATCGCCGGTATATAATGCTTCTTGAGGCTTAACTCCAGCCCTACTGAGGGCAGCCAAGAATATTCCCGGGTGAGGCTTGTCACAGCCTACTTCCAGGGAGCTTACCTTGAAATCAAGGTAGGGTGTGAACCCTAGATCATCGCATATAGAAGTCAACTCATGACCCACGTTGGATATTAGACCTAAGACCAGAGGGCGTTGCTTGAGCAATTCTAAGGTGGGTAGGGAATCATCATAGGCCTTGAACCTAAGACCGATCTCTCCCACCTTGGATATTATCTTGAGAGCAGTATCTGAACTGATCTCTATTCCTGCTCCCTTAAGGACCTCAGTTTCATACCGGGCATAGACAGCCATCTTCTCCTCCAAAGATCTCTTATCGATGGGGTGGAAGGAGTTCTCTTCCCGCCACAAGGCGTCGGCGGCGGGAAGAGATTGGCGGAGTGCATCTGACTCCACCTGGATGCCAGTCTCATGGCAGGCGCGGACATGCACTTCTTCTCTCGGGGGGTCATAATGAGCCAGTGTTTCGTGTAGGTCAAAACAGACTGCTTTAATCATCTGCCAATCAATGTAACCTCCTTATTAAACTCAGGGATTACACTATAGAGATTATACTGCTATCATCCAGGCCCTTCACCTATTGTCTTGTGGAGTGAACGCCTGAAACTGGACACTTTGGGTTAGACTATTCTTCCGAGGTCCATCCGAGGTCCAAAAAAATCTTAATGAAGGAGGATCTTACCTATAGAGGAAGCAAAGAACGTTTACTCCAGAGTTTAACTCAACTTCAGCCGATGGGTTTGAGCAACAGACTCTTTTGTGATTTAATTGTTTAGGGAAGAGCATGCCCAAAATTTATTTCATAGATACTACCAATCGGGATGGTGTTCAAACTGCCCGTCTCAGTCTATCTAAGCTTGAGAAGACCATGATAAACATCTATCTCAACGAGATGGGTGTCTTCCAATCTGAGTTCGGTTTTCCTACCACAAGGCATGAATCATCTTATCTTCAGGCCAACCTAGAATTAGCTGACATGGGAGTCTTGCACCCTATTCACCTGACAGGGTGGATAAGGGCGATAGTTAGTGATGTGGAAACGGCATTTAAGTTTGTCCCCCATATCCGACATCTTAATTTGTCAATCTCTACATCAGCTCAAATGGTCCGCGGTAAATTCCAAGGAAGAAAGAGCAGAGAGGATGTTTTAAACATGATGGTTGATGCTGTGGAAGCTGCTAAAACACTCGGAGCTGAAAGCATAGGTGTGAATGCTGAAGATGCCTCCAGAACAGATATGGACTTCTTAATCAAATTTGCCTCAGTAGCAAAGGAGCATGGGGCCCAAAGGGTTAGGTATTGCGATACTCTAGGCTATGATAACCCCTTTACTATTTATGAAGCCACTAAGACGCTGGCAGAGAATGTAGAGATTCCCATTGAACTTCATTGTCACGGTGATTTGGGGATGGCTGTGGCTAATTCTATCGCTGGAGCTAAAGGAGCCATAGATGGCGGGCAGGATGCTTACATAAATACCACAATCAATGGGATAGGGGAAAGAGCTGGCAATGCTAACCTCGTGGCAACAATTCTAGCGGTCACCAAATCTAAAGGATTCGCTGAAAAGTATCGCCTGGGGAACTCAATTAATCTGAAGGTGGCGTGGAAGATAAGCAAATTCGCCAGCTATGCCTTCGGAGTTCCTATCCCGATAAATCAGCCGGGAGTGGGAGCTAATGCTTTTGCTCATAGCTCTGGTATTCATGCTGACGGTGTATTAAAGGACCCTCATAATTATGAGTTGTACGATTTCGCTGAATTAGGTAGAGGTGAGCCGGAGTTTGTGGATACTGGCCGGGAGATATGTTCAGGGGAGTATAGTGGAATATCTGGATTCGGGCATGTAATGGGGAAGATGGAGGTAGCATTCGATGATAGCCAAAAGGCGGAGGAGATTCTGGAACTGGTGAGATATGCCAACGTTGAAGCCCAAAAACCCCTTGTTGAGGATGAGCTGCTGTTTATTGCTAAATATCCTCAGGTTGCAAAGAAGCTGTTAACATTAACCCCACCGGAGTAGTAGAGTTATATATAGATCGGACTGGACTGCACCCCTCTGTTTGGACAGATTAGGTTAGAGTTACTTAAGCAGGCCCGCATATTATTCTGTGTTGTGATCATCTCTTCAAATTCATCCGGGGAACAATACTGACCCTGCCGGTTGGTCTAACCCAAAGTATTCACTTTTAGGAGTCCACTCAATTCCAATTCATGTTGTAGCTTCTCTAATTCCTCCCCAGATAGCTCTTCTTCTGTATCCTTTATCTCAACCCCTGAAGGAAGTATAAATTCAGTGTCCTCGACTTCCGGACTCAGTTCTACTTCCTCATATTCTGCTACTATAGTTTTGTCATTGGTGTCCCGCAAGGGTTCTCAGGAAACCTCCGTCTCCTGCTCTAAGATTACCTGAAGTGTGTATAATGTATAAGGGGTGGAAGTGAAAAAATGCTTATCTATCCTGGCCATATTTACCTTAACCCTTTCTCTTTCCGTATCCTTATCTCCCCAGAAAGCCGACGCTGCTATCAGCAACCCAAACTATACCTATGGCTTCAACCTGGGGAAGAATTTGGAAGACGTTTACTGGAACACTATAGAAGTCCTCTGGGAGTTCAGTGATGCCATCGGGATGAATAAAGAAGAGGCCCTGAGTTCTGCTTCAAGTCATGTAGAAATCCTGGAAGAATGGTATCCAGAGCACCTGCTGAGGCTCAAAGGATTATCTCAGGCTCTAGATATGCCTTTAGTTGAAGTGGTAGCCGCGAGCATATATATGCCATCGTTTCTACTCCGGGGTTGCACTACCAGCGTCAGTGCCCCTCCAGCAACTCAGGATGGTCAGGTTTATCTATCCTGGAATGTGGATATATGGGCAACGCTTAAGCTGTTGGTTACGGGGATGGATCTTCCTCTGTTTACCGTAACCGACATTCCCGGGCACAATAAATATATTACCTTTGGAATTCCCCTGATGGCAGGAATAGGCGTGCTAAACGATAAGGGGTTGGCATTGGTGGGAAATGCGGTCTTGGTGGGGGATGAGGGTGATGGCCTCACCGCTCTTGAGATACCCAACATGGTTATGGAGAGGTGCTCTACTGCGGAAGAAGCCGCGAAGCTGATAGAAAGCCTTGAGAGGTTTTCCTCAAGCTCTTTTTCCTTATTTAACCTGAACTATCTGTTTGCAGATGCCGAGGGAGGGATAGCATCGATAGAGGCAACGCATAATTACTTCGCCGTAAATTGCGGCGAGGATGGGATATTAGCTCAAGCTAATCATCATCAATGGTTGGACCGTAGCTTAACTGGCGCACCTGGTTCAGGCCCAGATGGTTATCCATCCAGCTGGATTAGGGCGGAGAGAATGCGGGAACTCCTCAGGGAGAACCATGGTTCAATAGACCTGGAGAAGGTGAAATCGTTTACCGCAGATATAGAGAATGGAGTAGAGATTGGCAGCCTGAGGCAAGGGGGGTATAACTCCATAAGCAGGACTATGTTCCCCCTGGGATGGCTTGATTATTACCAGGGAAGCCTCACCGGTAAATATATGCATGAAGGGAAGCCGGCAGTTTTAGCAGACCTGGTAATACTTGGGCCAGATCAGACCAATGTAGCTTTAATAATAGAGCCAAAGGATAAGATTATATGGTGGTGTCCGGGATGGCCGGCCTGTTTTGACTATTACCCTGTATATTGCGCAGGTCTATTAGGAGTTGAAGGCCCAAGCATTCAACCTCAGGATGGAGCTTCTGTGTCTCTTCTCAACCACTATGTTGGATGTTGCACGCAACTAGGGGGAACGCTCTCACCTCTTCCGTCTGAGGTGCCAGACAGTATAAACGGTTTTATCGTCTGGATGTTAAAAGCTATTGCTTCTATGATGAAAATCCTTTCTGTTTAGCAAGCCGAACTTCCTAGATTTGACACCTCTTCACCTATCACAGTGATGAGGATACAGGGCCATTGTGGAATCCTCCCGTCTTTTCTATTCGACTCTCCGTGTTAGAAAGAAGGTAGCTGGCTTTAAAGGGATGAAGGGAAATGAGCTTTGATTGCCCACACGGAGGGTGAGATAAACCTTGACAAGAAAGGTGGCAGTTAGCAGTGCAATCCTTGATCGGCTCGAAATGACTATCATTCCTTATCCTTACAAAGGGTAAAATGAACCGCTGGCAGTGAGGAAGTCCCTCTGAATCAGATTCTCTGGCACTGAGCTCCTGGCAGGTACTGTAGGTCATCCCTCTTTCTTCAACCAATGCTCTCAGGCTTTGATGAAACCTGAGCCTTAAATCTCTGCGCAGAAGATATCCTCCTTGCTCATAGCAGTATTCCTGATCAAACCGTTTTGCCGCCAAAGCTGATCGTGCCTGTATTACCTGGTGTATCTCTTGCCACATACTGTGTTTTCCATTCTCGGTCTTCCTCCTGGAAAGCCTCCCTGTGCTGCACACTATGTGCTTTACTCCGGTACTGGCAAAAGTATCAATAAGACCCTCTATCTTTCTAAACCATGAGCCACCATAGATGGCCTGGAAAAGGTGGATGAAAACTGGGTCAAAGCGAATTAAGGTGTCTAATCCAAGGCTAGAAAGCTGGCGTACAAAGCCGACGCGCTCTTCGAACGAGGGGGCTCCCGGGGAGAGCATAGAGATCACTTCAGCATCTCCCTCTATGGTTAGAGCAATGAACTTTCGCTTATAGGAGGTAAACCCGGGTAGGTCAAGGAGAAAGCCGGGGTCTCCTTTGGTAGTGATGGAAAATGAAATGTTGTAATCCATGAGAAGTCTAACCAGGCGTTCCACCTCAGTTTTGAGCTCGGGTATGGGCTGACAAGGGTCGGAGGTATTAGAGATGGAAATAGGAGGACAAAGAGTCATCCTTTTTAGGTCTTTTTCCACAAGCTCTGGTAGGTTACTGTAAACGAAGATTTCACTTGAAGGCCTGGAATAGATAGCATACCGGGCGTAACAATACAGACAGCGATGGATACAATGACCGGGTGGGGTAACGTTGATGATCCAAAAATGGGGACACTTTCGGTTTATGCCCTCGTAAGGATAATCGTGAAGTGTTGACCCTCTTTTAGCAACCAGTCTTATGGGAGCTGGAAATGCGGACTTAAGTGTAGAAAGCAAAGGAGCAGAGCTAGAGGGAGGGCAAGGAAAGGATTTACTTGACGGATATATCAATCTTCTTCGGTTTAGCTGCCTTACTCTTAGGCAGCTTTATCTCCAAAATCCCATCCTTGTAGGCAGCGTTAATATTCTCCGTTTCCACCGTAGCAGGCAGGGTAAGAGCTCGAGAAAATTTGCCATAGCATAGTTCGCAGCGGTAGTAATCCTGTTCCTTTACCTCTTCCTTAGCCTTCCTCTCACCGCTGATAGTCAGGGTATCGCCGGTGACAGAGATATCGATATCCTCTTTATTCATCCCGGGAAGGTCGGCATGCACTACAAACTCATCTCCTTTATCGTATACTTCCATGACAGGCGCCCATCCTACTTCTGAAGGTGTCCTTCTCCACACTGTAGGAGCCCCTGTGTTAGAGATGAGGCTATCCATTGCTCTTTCCATATCTTCTAATTCTTTCCACATACCTGCCCAGGGTCTTCTCCATCTCTCTATAGCCGTACTATTTCCTCCTTTCTGTATCGCTTTTACCTCCTCTCGAGACTCCCCCTCTCTAATAATTTTAGCACTCTTAAGGGAAGATTACTTAGTATCCGAATTGCCTCATGATTATTGTCGGTACATTGACGGGCAGATTTAGAAGATTTAAAATTTACCTAATGGGGACGCGTGGGCTCGACAGGGAAGGGAAGACCAAGATGGCAGGCCGAGGTGTCATCAGCCGCGTTAAAAGGGTGGCAAAAAATAACTGGCAAAAAACAACCAGTTCTTGCTGCTGCTTAAATAACGGTGGTACGTTCACCTTGACCCCTCCTCGATGGGTTGGGGATGGGCGCCGTAAAGTCGAGGTGCGGTAGGCCTTACGCCGATAGGGCTACCTAAGAAGCATCGGCTGGCCCCTTCCATCCTGGTCGGCGAGGGAAGAGGGGGCAAGAAAAGTTTGCCGACTAAGCCTGTAGATATCCTGGATTCACCTCCTCTGGACGGGGAGTTCGACTCTCCCCCGTCTCCACCATAGATGAGTCTTATCTTTGGCACAGCAGGAATTCCCCTAAGTAGTAAAATACCATCCACCATGGAGGGCGTGGAAAGGTTAAGGGAGCTGGGACTGGGGGCCCTGGAGGTGGAGTTCGTGCGCGGGGTAAAGATGGGAGAAAAAGCGGCCCAGGAGCTGGATAGGGCAGCTAAAAAGCAGGGGATTGCCTTGAGCGTTCATGCTCCTTATTATATAAACTTGAACTCTCACGATGATAAGAAGATAAAAGATAGTAAGCAGAGAATATTTCAGGCTGCCTTCATCGGGAGGATGTTTCATGCTCATGGTATCGTTTTCCATCCTGCCTTCTACCAGGAAAGCTCTCCTGAGGAAGTTTACTTGCGGGTAAAGGAAGGTCTCACTGAGACTCTGGCCAGGTTGGGGGAAGGAGTAACCCTTCGGCCGGAGACTACCGGGAAAAAAACTCAGTTTGGTGACCTGAATGAGATATTAGGGCTATGCCGCGATATTCCGGGATGCTCTCCCTGCATTGACTTCGCCCACCTTCATGCTCGAACGGGGAAAGTTAATTCCTACGATGAGTTCCTGTCCGTCTTAGAAAGAGTAGAGGAAACTCTGGGACGTGAGGCACTTCAGGATATGCACATTCATGTTTCAGGTATCTCCTACGGAAGGGGAGGAGAGATAAAACATTTAAACCTTGAGGAATCTGACTTTTGCTATCCTGAGCTACTGCGGGCGCTGAGCCAGAAAAAGGTCCAGGGGATGGTTATCTGTGAGAGTCCCAATCTGGAAGAGGATGCTCTGCTTCTAAAGAAAACTTATAGTGAGGTGTGATATGTCCAAAATACACTTCATCGATGTAACCAATCGTGACACTGTTCAGGCCTCTCGGATGAGCCTTTCCAAGCTGCAGAGAACGCTGATAAACATGCACCTGGGGAAAATGGGAATATACCAATCAGAGTTTGCCTTTCCCTTCGCTAAAGGGGAGCAGAGTTACATCCGGGCGAATTTGGGGCTTAAACAAAAGGGAGCCATGGGCAACCTGATACTGGAGGGGTGGTGTCGGGCAACCCCATCCGATGTGGGGATTGCTCTTGCCAGCGGTGTCCGGGATCTGAATCTCTCCATATCCACCTCAGATCAAATGCTCAAGCATAAGTTTGGGGGAAAGCTGGACCGTAAGGGAGTCATCCAGCAGCTCAAGGATACACTTTCCTTAGCCCTGACCGGTGGAGCAAACACAGTAGGGGTAAATGCTGAGGATTCATCTCGAACAGACTTAGACTTCTTGATAAACTTTGCCTTAACTGCTAAGGAGGCAGGGGCAAGTCGCTTCCGATATTGCGACACCCTGGGCTATGAGACACCAGATAGTATCTATGACAGGGTCAGGTTCATAGCTCAGGAGACTAACATACCTATTGAGCTTCATTGTCACAATGACCTGGGGATGGCAGTAGCCAACTCTATAGCCGGGGCCAAGGGGGCGGTGGATGGTGAAGTGGATGCCTACATCAATACTTCCATCAATGGATGGGGAGAGAGAGCAGGTCAGGCTGATCTTGTAAGTTGTATACTGGGGGTAAAGTTTGGTCGGGGTATGGAGGGATATGAGGTAGGAGATGACCTCGACCTTAAGATCGCAAGCAAGCTGGCCCGATATACATCTTATGCATTTAAAATTCCTGTACCTTTGAACCAGCCGGGGGTGGGGGAAAATGTCTTTGCCCATGAGGCGGGAATTCATGCTGATGGAGCGCTAAAGAACCATCGCAATTACGAACTTTACGATCTGGAACTTCTGGGATTGGATGAGGAGGAGTCAAAGCAGAAGGGAAGGATCATTACCACCGGGGAATATGGGGGGCTTTCGGGGTTCAAGCATGTGTACCAAAGGTTGGGGGTGGAATTTTCCCATGATGAGGTAGCCCGGGGGGTTCTGGAAGTAGTGCGTTATGCCAGTGCCCATAACCAGCTTCCCTTGACTGATGACGAGCTCCGGTTCATCGCTCAATACCCTGAAGAGGCAAAGACCGTCCTTACTGTAAACCCATAACTTTCTTTTTGTTGCCTCTAAAGTAAGTGGGGGATCAACTTGAAACTGCTCAATGGAACACGGGTTATAGAGATTACTGGGCCAAAATTTTCGCCCGGGACTTATTCGTTGTAGAAGGTAACCCCTATTACTGAAGGGCCGCAGTAGATCCCCATCAGCGGGGTAAAGCGGGTTATGAATATCTCCTCGCAGTTGAAAGAGGATTCTATCTTCTGCCTCAATTCCTCTGCTTCGGAAGGAGCATCAGCATGACTCAGGGCTACATGAAGTGGTGGGGGGTCCACTCTCTCCTCCGTAAGCCTTAGCAAATGGCTTATGGCTCTCTTTCGAGAGCGGGTTATGCCCATGGGCTTAGCCCAAATTTACCACTGAA
>DFBE01000008.1 GCA_002367275.1 Dehalococcoidia bacterium UBA3088
TTTTTGTGAAGGTACTAAAAGTTTTCGAAACATATTATACGAGTCCTAAAGCAGG
The DNA here is from genome assembly GCA_002367275.1 of Dehalococcoidia bacterium UBA3088. GTDB lineage: Bacteria > Chloroflexota > Dehalococcoidia > UBA2247 > UBA3088 > UBA3088. The sequence goes on from DFBE01000008.1 coordinate 56, forward strand.
CATTATCTCAGGAGGGTTATCACACCATGGTTTTAAGCATGACAAGGTACTTATCGAAGTGGATGAGAGCATGCTTGGAGAGGCGTGCCACCATGGAAGTATGGAAGCATTAAGGGGATGCCTGAGAATAGGCTAGACATTCTGTTCATACCTGGTCATCAAGATTTGTTTAACTTGGGATCACTGGAATGAATAGGTGATGAAGATGGGAGAAAGTCCAGTATTATAAGATTGTTTCCTCATGTCGGGCACACCAGCATTGTATATTGACTGCTACGGGTAGGCTAGCCATATGGCAGGGGAAAGCTTCAGCATGAACTGCTAAGGCGGTAACCGTGCCACCATATCCCATTGCCCCGATGCCAAGACGGTTAATTCGCTCCAGGATATCCCTTTCTAATTTGGCAACCTCAGAATCTGGATTTGGCTCTCCCACCTTGCGCAGTAACGCTTTGTTAGCCAGGGTCATGGTCTTACCTGTCGTTCCTCCTACACCCAGGCCGACAATGATGGGAGGACATGGGTTGCTACCAACCTCATCGACGAGGCTTACCGTGAAATCGATGATTCCTTGGCGACCCCTTGCCGGAGATAACACCACCAAGCGGGAGCAGTTTTCAGAGCCACCTCCTTTGGGCAGGATAGAAATTTTTAGCCCATCGCCAGGGACTATCTCAGTGTGAATCATGGCCGGCGTGTTATCTTTGGTATTCATCCGGGCCGAGAATGGTTTGTCTACCATTGATTTGCGTAAGTAACCTTGATCATATCCTTGGCGCACCCCTTCGTTTATGGCTGTATAAAGGTCAGCACCGGTTATGTGGACCTCTTGACCGATCTCCAACCTGACTACTGCCGTGCCAGTATCCTGGCACAGGGGGATTTGTTCCTGGCGGGAGATTTCTACGTTCTCTAGTATTTTATCCAGCACGTCGCGAGCAACCGGAGATTTTTCCTCCTCTCTGGCCTTCCTGATGGCCGAAAGCACGTCGGGAGGGAGATGATGGCAGGAATGTTCAAACATAGCGGCTACAACGTCGGTAATGTCACTGGCTTTGATTTCCCTCATATAATTAGCTCAAAGTCACTCGCGAGGAGCAATGCAGCCTGCATTTATCAAAGCATCATGCTGTTTCCTTCCGCTATTTATCATAGCCTCACTCTTCCTGCGAAGTTCATCGCGACTAACTTTTACCCTGGTAAGGCCTTCTCTCTGAGCTTCCATCCCCACATCTATCGCCTCACAAATGAAGGCTTCTGACTCTTCCATGGTGGGTACGATGCATTCTTCATTTAGGCCGCGCTCTTTAGCATATCTGGCCAGAGACTTGGCGGCAGCGATACACATATCATCGGTTATAGCTCTGGCCTGCGTATCCAGAACGCCGCGGAAGATGGCCGGAAAACCTATAGAATTATTCACTTGATTGGGGAAATCGGATCTACCTGTGGCTACAATTCTGGCCCCTGCCTCCCGGCATTCCCAGGGCCAGATTTCGGGTACAGGATTGGCACAGACAAAGCATATAGCATCATGGGCCATGAGCTTAATTTGTTCAGGTGAAATCACCCCCGGCCCCGACCTGGAATAAGAAATAAGTATATCTGCCCCCTCCAGTGCCGCAGTTAGGTCGCCGGTTTTCCCTTCAGGGTTAGTAATTTGGCAGATTCGCCATTTGTAGGAGAATTCTTCTTCATTTTCCTGTATGTCCTTTCGCCCCTTATGGAGAATGCCTTTACTGTCCACTGCTATGAAGTTCTCAGGCCTGGCCCCATAGATTAAGAGAAGTCTGAGACAGGCAACGTTAGCTGCTCCAAGCCCGTTAAAAACAATCTTTACCTTGCTTAGCTTCTTGCCTACGATGTTTAGGGCATTTATCAATCCGGCCAGCATCACCGTAGCTGTTCCCTGCTGGTCATCGTGCCATACCGGTATTTCTGCCTCTGCCTTTAGCCGATCGAGGATATAAAAGCACTTAGGGCTGGAGATATCTTCCAGGTTAATGCCGGCAAATGACGGCTCGAGCCATTTCACTGCCTGGACGATTTCGTCAGGATCCTTGGTAGCAAGGCAAATGGGAACTGCGTCTACACCACCGAGGTATTTAAATAATAAACACTTCCCTTCCATCACCGGATAGCCTGCCTCAGGTCCGATGTCTCCCAGGCCAAGGACCCGAGTGCAATCAGAGACTACGGCTATAGTATTCCACCGGTTGGTGAGCTCTCCCAATCTCCCTGTATCTGCCTTTATCGCCTGGCAGGGCCCAGCCACTCCGGGAGTGTAATAGATAGCGAAATCATTAACATCGCGGACCTGGCATTTGAGCGCAGTTTGCATTTTACCCCGGTAAAGCGCGTGTAATTTCAGGGCATCTTCGGCTGGCTTGTTAGCCCTCTCTAAGAGATCTTCCTTGGTTATCTTTCGCGCCATAACTTCCTCCCTTGATCTTATACCCATATATCCCTTCTTCTAGCCCACCACTATAACATACCACTATTGAGACTAATTGATATACTCAGCAGTGGATGCCGATGGTTAAGCTCAGGTGATATCTCAGAATGTGAAAGGGTGGTTTGAATCAATAGGATAAGGCGTATTAACATTAAGCTATTGGAGAGTGAATGGGAGGCTATTTAGTTAACACCTTTGGCTGTCAGATGAATAGAGCAGATTCAGAATATATCTCGTCGCTTCTTGCTGGGGCAGGTCTCAGGCGGGTAACTACAGTTGATGAAGCATCCATCATGGTGGTGAATGCCTGTGTGGTGCGTCAGAGCGCTGAGGATAGAGCGGTGAGTAAGGTCAGGTTAGCGGAAGGGCTGAAGCTGAGGAAGCCAGACTTGAAGATTATCCTCACTGGCTGTATGGTGAGTGGGGACAACATGTTGCGGCTTAAAGTTAAATTTCCTTATGTCGACCTGTTCTTGAAGCCCCAGGATTGGGAAGGGTTGAAGCAGTGGATGAGCTCTGAAGGCTTGGAGGCGAGAGAAGCCTTCCCTGTAGCCTCAGTTTCTTCCTTTCTTCCCATAATCTCAGGATGTGATAATTTTTGCTCCTACTGCATCGTTCCTTACCGCCGGGGAAGGGAGAAGAGCGTCCCTGTGGAAGAAGTGTTGGCAAAAGCAAAAGCTTTGGTGGATAAGGGAGCAAAGGAGATAGTTCTTTTGGGGCAGAATGTCAACTCCTACGGTCATGACCTTAACCCTCCCACTGACCTTGCTCATCTTTTGGAGCGCTTATCTAGGATTGATGGGCTTCTGAGGATAAGGTTTTTAACCAATCACCCCAAGGATGTAAGCCCGCATCTGGTAAAGGCAATAGCTGCCCTCCCCAGGATATGCGAATACTTAAGCCTTCCTTTTCAATCAGGGGATGATGAAATCCTGAAACTTATGCGCCGGGGATACACTTCAAGGCAATATTTGGCTCTAGTGGAGAGTATACGCCAAGCTATCCCTGATATTTCCCTTTCCACAGATGTCATTGTAGGCTTCCCCGGGGAAAACAGGTCTGGCTTTTCCCACACGCTGGACCTCATCAAGAAAATAAGGTTCGATACTGTTCATGTGGCCTCCTACTCTCCTAGGGAGGGAACCTGGTCTGCCCGAAATCTCCCCGATGATGTCCAGGAGAAGGGAGAGAGGAGAAGGGAGGTGGAGAAGGTTCAAAAAGGAATCCAGCAGGATATAAACTTATCCCTTTTGGGAAAAGAGATGGAGATTCTGGTTGAAGGCAGGAAGAAGGAAAAGTGGTGGGGAAGGACAAGGGGGGGAAAGCTCACGTTCTTCCCCTCGGATGAGGATGAGGAGGGAAAGTTAGTGGAAGTAAGGGTAACGGCGGCCAGTCCCTGGTCCTTGCAGGGGGAGCGGTGCTGAGTTCGGACGAGGCTAAAGGGAAAGTCCAGTACTTCTTCGATGACAGGTTCTACAAGAAGGTAAAGCTATCCTTTAGCCAGGACAAGCTGGAGGGAGAGATATACTATTTGGAGGGGGAGGTGAAAATACCCCCCCGTGACCCTGTTATGGGTTATCTCTTCCGCCCGCCGGAGAAGTATGCGTTCAAAGTGAGGTTGGATGCTGAGAGAGGGAGGATTATAAGCTGGGAGCTCAGGTGAGGAAATACGATTTCATCATCATTGGAAGCGGGATTGCCGGACTTTATGTTGCCCTTCTGGCTAAAGATGCGGGAAGGGTGCTTATTATAACCAAGGGAAGTATTGATGATTGTAACACCCGCTACGCCCAGGGAGGAATAGCTGCGGCTATAGGCAAGGGTGATTCGCCCGACCTTCACTTCCAGGATACGGTCTTCGCCGGGGCAGGGCTATGCGACCCTGCTGCCGTCAGAATGTTGGTGGAGGAAGCTCCCTACTGTGCAGCTGACCTTATACGGCTAGGAGTCCCTTTTGATACCGTCCATGGTGAGATCGCTTTAGCTCTGGAGGCAGCTCATAGTATCCCTCGCATCTTGCATGCCGGTGGTGATGCCACTGGGGAGTATATTGAGCTTGCCTTGAGCCGACGCGTCCGCGAATCAAAGGCGGAGGTGTTGGAGTACTCCCTGGCCACGAAGCTTGTCGTTGAGGGAGGAAGGATAAGAGGGGTAAGGGCCCTGGATGTGGTGCGAGGAGAGAGCGAAGAATTCTCCTCCCCCCGGGTGATCCTGGCTACTGGTGGTGCGGGCAGGCTGTTCAGATTCACCACCAACTCAGAGGTAGCCACCGGAGATGGAGTGGCTCTGGCGTTTGAAGCAGGAGCAGAAGTATCAGATATGGAATTCTTCCAATTTCACCCCACCGTCCTTCATCTGCCCGGGGTGGAGCCCTTCCTTATCTCTGAAGCAGTGAGGGGAGAAGGAGGAGTGCTGAGAAACATTTGTGGCTTTAGGTTCATGTTCGACTATTCGCCTCAGGGAGAGCTTGCTCCTCGGGATGTGGTTTGCCGCAGCATACTGGAGGAGATGAGGAAGACGAAGAGCGACCATGTCCTTCTGGATGCTACGCTTCTTTCTCCTCATCTCACTACCTCCCGCTTCCCTCACATCTTCCGCTTCTGCCTGGAGCATGGCCTGGACATAACCTCGGAGCCCATTCCGGTTTCTCCGGCCGCTCATTATATGATAGGGGGAGTGAAGACGAATGTTAACGGTGAAGCAAGCATCGATGGCCTGTTTGCCTGTGGAGAAGTGGCCTGCACTTATGTTCATGGGGCGAATAGGTTGGCCTCCAATTCCCTCATGGAGGCCTTAGTATGGGGAAGAAGAATATTTACTTCCACTAAACATAGAGTGGATAAAACTGAGAAGGCTAACTATTTACCTTCGCGCTCCCCATCTTCCGCTCCGCCAGTTAGCCTTTCCTCTCTCCAGGAGCTTATGTGGGAAAAGGTAGGTATTCTTCGCTCAAGGGAAGGGCTGGAGGAGGCGGCCAATGTGTTAGCTGCCTGGGGTGAAGAGATAAAAGATGTCAGCGATAGGTCAGCCTATGAGGTCAAAAACCTTGTACTTGTGGGTCGGCTCATGACTGAGGCTGCTTTACTGCGGCAAGAGAGCCGGGGAGCCCACTGGAGATCCGATTTCCCTCTTCCCTCTCCTGAGTTTGCAAAACATATAGTGCTCAAGAGGAAAGATGAGGATTGATAAAAGAAAAGTAGAAAAGATAGTGGACCTTGCCTTAGAGGAGGACCTGGGGTGGGGAGATGTGACCACTGATACGCTTATCCCTCCTGACCTTGAAGGAGAGGCATTCATCCTTGTTCATGAGAAAGGCATCCTGGCTGGAATAGAGGTAGCCCAGATGGTGTGGTATAGGGTTGACCCAAATCTCAAGTTTGAGGTCAAAGTCCAGGATGGGGGTAAGTTGAAAGCGGGGGATACCATAGCTTGCCTTCAAGGGTGCCTGGCTAGCATTCTCAAGGGGGAAAGGACGGCCCTCAACTTTTTGGGAAGGCTCAGTGGAATTGCTTCAATGACGGCAAGATATGTGGAGGAGATAGACAATTTCGACTGCCGGTTACTCGACACCCGCAAGACCACCCCTGGGCTCAGAGCCCTGGAAAAGTATGCGGTTATGGTGGGGGGTGGGCTAAACCACCGTCTGAATCTGAGTAGTGGTATCTTGATCAAGGATAACCATCTTCGGGTGCTTCGCTCCCAGGATGTGAGCATCACAGAGGCCATCTCCAGAGCAAAGGGAAACTCTCCTGCCTACTTGAAGGTGGAGGTGGAGGTGGAAACAGTGGAGGAAGCGGCGGAGGCGGCAGAAGCGAAGGCAGATATCATTATGCTCGACAACATGAGCCCTGAGGATATAGAAATAGCCGTTAAAAGAATAAATACCAGGTCTCAAGTTGAGGCTTCAGGAGGGATAAACCTCAGCACCGCAAAGCGTATCGCTCAAACTGGTGTGGACTTCATTTCTGTGGGATCCATCACCCACTCCTCAAGGTCTCTCGACCTGAGCCTGGAGATCTGCTGACCTTATCCCCCTATGCGAAACATCTTTGTTCCGCAAACCGGGCAGATTCCCTGGGTGGCGGGTCTCCCGTTCTTCAGGGTTACCTTTTTGGGATCCTTCATTTCTCTTTTACTTCTGCACTTCACACAATAAGCTTCCATTACTCCTCCTTTGCCTTTTAAATTCCCTTCGTAGATTAAACCCCTAGATACGCGTTTGTCAAGAGAGATACCGCATGTCTGGTGAGGCCGGTATAGTATTTTGATCTTCCTCCTTAAAGGCATCTTCAAATTCCGATCCCCCATCTACCTGAGTAGCCCTGATGGGCATGAAAAGTTGGGATCGAACTGATTGGTTTTGCCAGCGCTTTTCCTATACTGAGCGTATTCCAAATTTGTGAGTTCAAAGAAATTCTAAATCCTAATCTCTAATCCCTAAACAATTTCAAATGACCGAAATCAAAAACCAAAAACAAGGAGAGGAAAGAAGGGGAGTTATAAAAATTCACGATTCTCGAGTGCGTCTAGTATAAACAAAGGCGGCATGGCCGTATTGCAGTAACAGGCTAAAATTGGTATGCTTGACATATCTTATTGTAGATGAATAGAATATTAAGCTTGGGGAGGGGGTTATGCATTGTCTAAGGTAATTAGTGGTGACCATGAAAGCTTTGAGAGCTTGCTTAGACGTTTCAACAGGCAAGTTCAGCAGGAAGGAATTCTGGCTGAGGTTCGCCGTGCTGAGTATTACGAGAAACCAAGTGTAAAGAAGAAGAGAAAAGAGGCCATCAAGCGGCGAAAGAGTAGCTGGAAGGGTGGCTGGAAAAGGGCCTAGCCGGTTTGGTATAGTAGTCTTTCCCGGAACATGGAGCGATCGCGACTGCTTTTATGCTTTAGCGCATATCCTGAAGCAGGATGTGCGCTATATCTGGCATAAAGAAACTGACCTTTCGGGCTATAATTGTGTTGTGCTCCCGGGAGGGTTTTCTTATGGAGATTACCTTCGCCCGGGGTCTATTGCCTGCTTCTCCCCCGTGATGAGCGAGGTAAAGAGATTTGCTCGCGAGGGAAGAATGGTTATAGGAATCTGCAATGGATTTCAGATATTATGTGAAGCAGGTATGTTGCCCGGAGTCTTGTTACCTAACTGCCATCTCAGATATTGCTGCCAGTGGGTTTATCTGAAGGCAGAAGGACCCGATTCAGCGTTCACTTCCAGACGCAACGCTAAGGTTTTGCGGATGCCTATATCTCACTATGAAGGAAATTATTATGCCCCCCCGGATATTCTGGAGGAACTGGAGGCTGAACATAGAGTGGCCTTTAGATATTCTACACCGGAGGGCAGGATAGAGAGCGAGGTAAACCCTAATGGCTCTCTCAACAACATCGCCGGGGTCTTAAATAAAAGGAGGAATGTCCTGGGGATGATGCCCCACCCCGAGCGTGCCTGTGAACAACTACTGGGAAGTGCGGACGGCAACCTGGTGTGGCAGTCAATCATGAATGCCATCTAAAGCATGCAGGATACCTTAAAGCAAGCCCTGGATAATGTTGCCTTAAGTTCGGAAGAGTATTTTCTGATCGTAAGCCGTCTGGGCAGGGAGCCCAATGAGGTGGAGCTGGGGGTTTTAGGAACGCTGTGGAGTGAACACTGCGCCTATAAGCACTCCAGGCCCCTTTTAAAGCTCCTGCCCACCACAGGGAAAGGGGTATTGACCAGGACGGGTGAGGAGAATGCAGGGGCAGTGGATATAGGCGACGGGCTTTGTCTGATAATGAAGATAGAATCTCACAATCATCCTTCAGCGGTGGAACCATTCCAGGGTGCTGCCACCGGGGTGGGAGGAATCGTGCGGGATATATTTGCTTTGGGGGGGAGACCTATTGCCCTTCTCAATTCTCTCTACTTTGGCCCACTCGCTGAAAGCCATAACCGCTACCTCTTCGATGGAGTGGTACGCGGTATTGCCAGCTACGGGAACTGTCTGGGAATACCCAATGTGGGAGGGGGGGTATTCTTCTCTTCCTCCTATTCAGATAATCCTCTGATCAATGTTATGTGTGTAGGTATAGCTAACGCGGGGAGTATCACCCGCTCCCGGGGGAAAGCGAGCGATGTCCTGATATTGGCCGGTTCAGCTACCGGAAGGGATGGAATATACGGGGCCTCTGGCTTGGCCTCACGGACCTTTGAATCGGAGGCTGAAATGCGTTCCACCGTCCAGGTGGGGGATCCGTTTATGGAAAAGATTTTGATGGAGGCTTGCCTTAAACTTGTAGAACTGGGCCTGGTTTCTGGAATACAGGACCTGGGGGCAGGGGGAATATCCACTGCTCTCGCAGAGAGCGCTTCTCGGTCAGAATGTGGGGTGATGATAGATATATCCCGAATGAGAAAACGGGAGGAATCCATGAGTCCTTATGAAGTCTTGCTCTCTGAGTCTCAGGAGAGAATGCTCCTTCTAGTTCCTCCCCGAAACGAGGAGAAGGTAAAATCTGTGTTTCAGGATTTCGGTATCCCTGCCTCCTCGGTTGGTTTCTTAACTTCCGACTCAAAATTCAGAGTAAAAGAAGGGGAGAAAGTGGTAGCTGAGGTTCCTGTAGAGCTTCTGGTGAATCCTCCTACTTATGAACTAAAGACCCGGAAAAAGATAGCCCCAGAGAGGATTGACTTTCTTCCCGATATCTCACCCCCTGAGGTGGAGGAGGTGTTCATGAGGGTCCTCTCTTCACCCAACCTGGCTAGCCGAAAATGGGTATTCACCCAATATGATCATCAGGTGGGTGTAAATACGGTCGTCCCTCCCGGAAGTGATGCGTCTTGCCTTCGTATCAAGGGAGGAGACAAAGCTATTGCTCTCACCTGTGATGGAAACGGTAGATACTGTCACCTTGATCCTTACGTTGGAGGAATGATGGCCGTGGCGGAGGCGTGTAGAAATCTGGCCTGTGTAGGGGCAAAGGCCATAGCCGCCACTGACTGTCTGAATCTGGGAAACCCGGAGAGAGAGGAGATCTACTACCAACTTAAGAGCGTTATCCGGGGTATAGGGAGGGCCTGCCGGGTATTGGACATCCCCGTAGTGAGCGGGAATGTAAGCTTATATAACGAGATGAAGGGAAGGGCGATATATCCTACTCCGGTGGTGGGAGTGGTGGGGGTGGCCAGGATAAAAAGCATATGTACTCCTCATTTCAAGTCCGAGGGCGATCAAGTCTACCTTCTGGGGAAGGAGAAAGAAGGGATTGACGGCAGTGAATATCTGGAGCTCAGGTGGGGGAAAGTGGGGGGGAAGGTGTCAATCGATATGGGTACAGAAAAAAAACTTTGCCGACTTCTTCTCCTTCTCATACGGAGGGGGATAATAAAGTCGGCCCATGACGTATCTGAGGGAGGTCTAGTCTGCACTCTCGCTGAGTGCTGCATTTTAGGGGGAATAGGGTTTGAAGGAAAATGGGATATCCAGAGCCGCATCGATAGCTATCTGTTTGGGGAATCCCCATCGAGGGCAGTGGTTTCGCTTTCACCAGATAAAACTTTCGAGCTTGAGAGGATGGCCCAAACCTATAATATTCCCCTTAAGAGGTTGGGGGAGGTGAAGGGAAACAGGTTTATTCTCCCCTTTATCGACCTTCCCTTAGCCAGACTCAGCTCTTCATGGTATGGGGGCCTGGAAAAAGCCCTGAGCGCATCTTAGTACCCCGCATCCTCGGTCGAAGGGAACTTTCTCCCTCCACACAATTTCTCGCGGCAGATAGTCTTGGAAGGCCTTTCTCAGTATCCACTTACCATATAGCTTATTTTCCTCCCTCCTTACTTTATATTGGAGGGGGATGGTTTGGCCAAATCGTACGACTTCAGGGGAAAGAAAGGGTGAACATACTTTGATGCCCAAACCTTCTCCGAGAGCGCGGGGAAAGTCGTTATCCAAAGCGGTGGAGATATCTGGTGCTTCAAGGTCCGGGGCAAAATTTATGAGCGGGGCAAAATTTATGAGCGAGCTATACCCAAAGAAAAGCTCATCTGCCCCATCTCCGGTTAACACTTCTGAAGCAAATGAGGAGGCAACTCGTAAAGCAAGGTAGGTAGAGGCTAAAGTGGTGAGACCGGGGGAGGCAAAGGACGAGCTCTCATACTCACTGACCTTTATCATGGCCTCTCTTAGCTCTTCGCAGTCAAAATAGTGAACTTCATGTTTTAGGCTTAAAAATCTTGCCACCCTCCGGGCATAGCTTAAGTCTTCGCTTTCATCATCGAAGGCAATGGTCAAACCAGTAAGCTCTTCCGCTCCTTTCTTAGCCAGGAGGGCTATGATGCTGGTATCCAGCCCTCCGGAGAGAAGGACAAGGGGAGCTTTTTCTTCCTCTACTGCTTCCTTCAGGAGATTTCTGAGCTTTTGACAGGTCTCAGCTACACTTGGTATAGCCACAGTTTCGACAGATAAAGCAACCTTCCTCAAAGTCAAGAGGGCCTCCGCATTCTGGGCAGCCTCCCATGAATATGGGGCTTTGAAGAGAGCTTTCTTTCTTCCCTACCTCCTCCTCCAGAACACGGGCGATAGCATCAGCGCAGGAGGTAACGGAGTGCCCCTCCTCCCAGCTTACCTGGGGGCAGCGTATTCCCTTAAGCTGTTTTATGATGGAAGGGAGAGAGACCCCTGATCTCAGGTTAAGCGATATAAGCCGAGAGATGGCTTCCAGCTGAGCAGAGGCACATCCTCCCGCCTTCCCCAAAGTGGAGAAAACCTCGCATATCCCTTCCTCATCGTAGTTCACCGTAATGTATATGTAGCCGCATCCGGTGGATACTCTGGATGTTGAGCCCCAGGTCTTGCGGCCTCTCTGGCGGGGAGATAGTTTCTCTTTCTCCACCTTCTCTTGCCGGGCAAGCACCTGTTCCTTTCTGCTTTGATCCCGATAAATGGTAAGCCCTTTACATCCCAGGGAATGGGCCAGCTTTAAACAGGACGAGACATCCTCCACGGTTGCGCTATGGGGAAGGTTTATGGTCTTGGACACCGCGTTTCCGGTATGTTTTTGAAACGCGGCCTGCATGCGAACATGAAACTCCGGCTCTATATCATGGGAGGTAGGAAACAACTTTTGAATATGCGGGGGAATACCTTCCATCTCTCTCACACTTCCTTTATGGACAGCATTGTCCCACAGAGAAGAAGCAATCTCTTCCTCTCTCATAGCCTTCTCGAAGCTGGGGTTTACCTCCAGGAGACTCTCTCCGTCCAGTATATGCCGGGTGTAGGCCAGAGAGAATAGAGGCTCGATCCCGCTGGAGCAGGAGGCAATAATGCTCAGAGTCCCTGTAGGAGCAATGGTAGTTTGAGTGGCATTCCTCACCTTAGGTCCTCCGGGGGTATCGTATATGCTCCCTGGGAAGGCAGGGAAGGGGCCCCGAATCTCCGCCAACTCACAGGAAGCTTTGAAAGCTTCCTGGCTGATAAGTTGCATTAGTTCCTCACCTACCTGGATGGCCTGGGGAGAGTCGTAGGGTATACCCATCAGGATAAGTATATCGGCAAACCCCATTATTCCTAAACCTATCTTGCGGGCAGCCCTGGTTTTCTCCTCTATCTCAGGGAGAGGGAACCGATTTATTTCGATGACATCGTCCAAAAACCTCACCACCACCCTGACCACTTCGGAAAGCCGAGGGTAGTTTATCTCCGCCCTTCCATCCTTTACCTGAACCATCTTGGCCAGATTTATGGATGCCAGGTTGCAGCTTTCAAAGGGAAGCAAAGGTTGCTCGCCACAATTTGACATAATTATTCCATTAGCGATAAATGAATGAGACATAGGCTCAGTGAGATTGTAGACAGGTTCGACACCATTTGGTTCTATTCGAGCTACTTTTTCCTCAAAGTGATGGGAATAATAACCTTTACTGTGTAAAAGCCTTACCTTGTCACTTTGTTTCTGCCCCAAAAAGCCAACTTTCTCCAAAAAGAGAAGAACACTATTTCTGCTTATCTCTAACTCAAAACAAAGCCCATCAGAGAGATACGTCCTTTTTTGACCAGATACTGTAGTATAAGGAAAAATCCACCTTCCTTTTCGACTGCGATTATAGATTGTAGACCTTATGCCTAAATTGAGGAGAAGGATCTGAACATCCTTAAGCAGTTCTCTTGATTTAGAGGTCAACCGGATATAGGAGCTTCTCTTGGGGATAAAGTTTACCGTCCCGCAAGCGGTAAATATTCCCTTTAAGAAGCCAATGGCAGCCTCCCTGGGAGCAGTGAAAATGCTTTCAGGAACGCGTTTTTGCTCTGCTTTTACCGGCCTAACCCCCAGGCGTTCAAAAAATTGCCCCAGGAATTTGCTATGGTAGGATAGATGAAATGTTCCTCTGGCTCTTTCTATCCCTTTTATCTCCCGACCATAGAAGCTATTGACTATCCCTTTAATATAATTCAGTATCTCCCCATCCTCCTTGCCAAAGCAAAAACCCACACGGCAATTTTTGTCTCCCGACCTGACCCAGCCATCCCCTATTAGCCACCCCAGGACTATTCCTAGTTCCTCTGACCACACGGAGGGCAGGTTCAGTTGATAGGTTCTACCATTTCGTCCCAGGAAGGGTTGTAAGTCAAAAGGCAATCTTTTCTCCGAATTCCACTCACCTTCTCCCGATTGGGTTAATAATTTATACTGCCCGGGGGTTAAATTCCTTGCCTCTGCCCACCCCTCTGAGGTCAACAGCCGATGGTCCGGGGTAGTGATGATTTCATATCCTGACCTGGTGGTTATTTTCACCGTTTCTTTTTCACCGGTGTAAAAAGCCCTGGATATAGTGAAAGTAGGAAGAGTGGTGGGGTCATCTTCTATGTGCCCATTGGGCATTACTCTGGGGTCTACGGTGATGCTAATGCCACCTTGAGGATATTTTTCGGCCAGGTCTTTTATCCTGATGAGGCCTGCCTGCGTGGAGATTAAGCTCTCCCCTGTAATACAGGGGTTAGTGCTCTCAATCTTCCCCAGATGAGGAGTAGGATTGTCCCGGTTTATGCGGTCGAGGAACACCATGCCTGGCTCACCCGTCCTCCAGGCATTTTCGGCCATCTTATGGAATACTTCCTGGGCCTTAAGCTTTCCTTCTTCTTCTCCTGTCCGGGGATTTATCAGGGAATATTCCTTATCTTCCTCTACTGCTTCCATGAACTCCTCGGTTATAGCTACGGAGAAGTTGAAGTTTTGAAACGCTCCCTCCTCTTCCTTGGCGGAGATGAACTTCAGAATATCTGGGTGGTGGACATCCAGGATGGCCATGTTGGCCCCCCTCCTCATGCCTCCCTGCTTGATGATATCGGTGGCAGCATCAAACACTTGAATGAAGGATATGGGTCCTGAAGCTACACCTCCCGTGGAGCCTACCAGGTCCCCCTCAGGCCTTATATGAGAAAAAGAAAACCCTGTTCCCCCACCACTCTTGTGGATAAGAGCGGTGTGCTTTACTTCCTCAAAGATGGATTCCATGGAATCCTCCACCGGAAGAACAAAGCAATTATGCACAGCTGCCATATTGGCTACATAAGAGTGGTCATCCTCGACTTCTAGGTTGTATACTAAGCCCTCACGATTAGCCCGCTTTATCGAAACTATAGGAGTTAAAATATACCCATCGAGAAAGATCTCCCCCCCCCATTCTTTCCCATCCTTCCCCAGGGCGGCAAAAATGCCCTGACGGGCAAGCAATTGCCACAGAGCATACATCAAATGTGGATTGGACATTACTGCCCTGACATTATGATTACTGCTATTTAAGAAAGCGGTACTATCCCCACGGAAAATGCCAGCTACTAACCCTCGCTGTTTCTCTATTGGAAGGAGCATTACCCATTGGGGAATATGCTTCCCAGCGAAGCCTGTACCAAACAATCCAGAAAATACCTTAGCCAATGCAATGGAGTGAAAACGAAGGGAGAGCCAATGATAGGAATCAGAGGCTGGTTCGATATGACAAGATGCACCAAACTTTTCCTCATTGAGGGCTAATACATCCTGGCAGTAATTTTGCTCTTCTTCGCTAAAGGTGAAACGGACAACCCTTCCGTCACTTACTGTACCTTCAGAGAGGTAGTAGCCAAACAGTCGGAGTAAACTTTCATCTACCGGGATAAAGCGTTTAATGGGCTTCACCTGGTCAGAGAGTTCCCCACAGCGGTTACGAATCTGAGCATGGGTACTCCCGTCTTTATGAATATATTGGCGAATGTCTTTATTGCAGCGGTAGAGTAATCCATCTTGTTCAATGTAATCTTCTTCCCCCAGCAAAGGGAGCAAGTCGAGATATGGAATATCCTGCACTGCTTTCGGATATGACAAAGCGATGTAATCGCCCGGCAGAAGCTCCCCAATTCTTATCCACTGGAGATGTCCATCCTGCTTTGTATCCTTTCGCAAAGCAAGGACGGGATGGTCTTGGGTAACTGAGAGGGTAATATCAGGAAGCTTATGTAATTTTACCTCGATAAGGTGATCAGATACTCTGGTGAATACTCTTTCCACTTTGCGAAAACGGTGGCGATGGGTAAGGACTTCATCACCCACCTTTATATCGGCAATGGGTTTTACTCCCCCGGCAGTAAGAACAGGTTGATCAGATGAAAAGCAAGCTGAGAGCTGACCCAGCTCTCTGCCCGCATTCATCAGGGTGGGGGAGTTGGGGAGAAACTCCAATCTGCTCATGAGGGAATAGAATTTCTCTGCCCAAATTCCCACTTCTGCTTGCGGGTCAAACACGGACTCAGCAGAAGCCACCGCCTTGGCCACGCGTCGAAACATCTCCTCGGGTGTCTCTGCCACCCTTCCTTGAGCATCCTTTTTAAGGTATCTTTTCTCCAGAACGCGCCGGGCATTGGCGGATAGAATGATGGATGGTTCTTTCTCCATCTTCTCTGGTGGTTTGAGCTTGAAGACGTCTGCTACCTCCGGATGCCCGAGCGAAGCTACCGCTTCCTTGACCTCTTTCTCCACCTGGTCGGTGGGCTTTCTGAGCATGTGTCCAGCGGTAAACTCTTCCATTCCCGGAAGTGGATTTTCGCTTGCCCCTACTCTGCGGATTACTTCCCTTACCAGGCGCTCTACCTCCTCCCGGTCAGATATTCCCACCGATTCAGCGGCGCGGAATATGGAATAAGCTACCTGGTCGGATAATCCTTTCTTCTTGCGTCCTACCGTCACGACCTAAAGGCTCTACATACAGGCACCGGTGTTCTCTATGATCCCAAGAGAGCTAAGTATGTTGAGCAGAAACTGCATACAGAGGTTTATTATTGCGTCCATACTTCTACTCCTTTCTTTATAATCTTACCAACCAAGAAGCTCTCTGTCGACCTCCCCCAAGGGAATTATGGTCGAAATTAAGAGCGCTTCCTTAAATCCAATTTACCCCGAAGGAGAACTTCATATTGGTCCTTATATTGCCAGCCTATGCCGACCACTCTCAGCTCACCCCCGAAATCCGACCCTATTCTATCGATCTCATCGATTGTTTCCCGGAAAAATCTCTGAGAGTCGGCAAAAGGAGTGTGTCCGTAAATCTTTTTGCATTCTGGAGTATCCTTCAAGAGATGTACATCTGTTATATGGACGAAGGTGAAAGCAGATTTGTTCTTTTGTGGCGTTAACATCAAGCCAAAATCGGCAGATCTATCATCAGCTATATGATAGTACCAGGCTGTTGCGGGGGTATATGCGTCGGGGGTGGTTATGAAAACAAACCGGGCTCCCTCTTCCCGGGGAAGTTGGTAACGGCCTGACCCATCTGTGGAGGTGATGCTTATGCCGCTTATGCCGTTGGATACTTGAATGCCTGGCAGGCCAGCTTCGTTTTCCTCCCTTATTCCATCCCCATCAATGTCGTTAAACACTATGCCGGTGATTTGAATTGGCTCGCTGGCCATCGTGGCTGGGGCTAGGAGAAGAAGAAGGGCCAGAAGGGCTATAAACGATACCAGCCTTTGGGATAACCTTTTGATTTTTCCTTCGACCATTACTTTATCACCGTCATACCTAACCGCTATTATTACACGCAAACATATACCTCTTCTAATCTATTTTTTCCAGCACTTGCAGGACAGCTAGATTTCTTCCTCTTGAGGGTTGTGGTGCCCTTAAAGGAATCTTTTGAGATCCTTGTTATGCCGAGGAATAGCTACTCTCTTGACCCTATCCCTCTTTTGAAACTTGCTCTATTCTATCTTACTCAGCATCTCTGCTATCTTATATGCTGTTCCTCCTGTTAGCTCGGCACATTTTTCTATCGTATCCATCCCCTCAGGGCCAGTATAATGAGCTACCACCCCGTTCAGTTCAAACCAATCGACCCCTGTAATTTCGGAACAGACAGTAGTTTTGTATTGAGCCTTAAACCACTGGAATAGTTTCTGAGAGGGCTCTAGGGCTGGTATTGTTCCAAAGAATCCTTCCTCGAGATTGTTGCGCCCTACCTTAGTGCCCAGAATTATAAAGCCTGTCATCAATGCACCGCAGGTCAGTCCGCAGCTACCGCTACCTTGTAAAGCGCCCAGTGTTTTAAACCCAAAGTCATCCTTTAGCCCCAAAACCTCTTGAAAGGCAAGCAATATAGATTGGGAGCAACCGAAGGACTTCTTATACTCGGTGTATGCTAAATCACCAATCCTTTCTCGGTTGGCCCCCAGGCTCAGTATCTCCTTTACTCTCATTCCAAACATCCTGGCAAACTCATCCCTCATATTCAGCCTTCTTCTTTTCCATTTTATACATTTTATCCCGGTGACATTTTATGTAACAGTATCTCCAAAAATAAGACGAAAGAAGGTAGACTAAGGAAGCAGTGGTAGTTTAGAATAAGAACTAAGGGAAGTGTTCGACACTGAGCCTTTCTGTATAGATATAGGGCTTCAGCAATTAGGAGAAGTTAGAGAATGGTCTCAATGTGATATGGTGGTTGAAGCAAGGGCTAGACCAAAGTTAGGTTTTATCATCAGCCTTTTGGGAGCGATCTTACTTCTCTTCCTGGGATTCCTAGTATTTCTCCTAGAACCAATAGGTATAGTTAATTTAGTATTGGGATGTCTGATCATAGTGGGTGCAATACTAGCCCACTATAGAGGGATGAAATTCTCCGGAGGTATGACCACACTTTTATCTTCAGTAGGAAGCATTCCTTTAATTGTAATTTATTTTGGTGTGGTGCTAGGAATGTTCTCCATTCTTGGTATAGCGGGTGGAGTTTTAATCCTACTGAAAAAGTAGAAAAGGAGGTTGGGAAGTGAAGTTTAAGGCTTTAACTCTTGCTACGATAGCTCTGGTGATAAGTTGTGTTGCTCCCGAGGTTAAGGCTTTATCTGAAACTCCTCAGGTAGAAGCTTTGTCTCCTGAGAGGGGAACAGTAGTATTCATTGCTCAAAGTGAGGAAAACCCTGCCCAAGGTGTGGAGGTGAGGATAGATGGGGAAAGCAAAGGGTTTACGGAGAAGGATGGAAAACTGAAGGTAGAGTGGCTT
>DFBE01000056.1 GCA_002367275.1 Dehalococcoidia bacterium UBA3088
CCTCAGCCTTAGGGCAGCAAAGGGTGATTCCACTACATTAGTAGTCCTTATATGCTTCCAGTGCTCCTTGGGAAAGCGGTAGAAGATCACCATCCTCTCCCAATCCCGCTCCAGCGTCTCGGCTGCCCTTGAGTATTCTCTCTCACTGTATCACCTGAGGAAGCTATCACACTCTTTCCCTGCTTTCTCCAACCAAGCTTCCCGAATAGACAATCTTCCTTAGCCCCCTCTTAGCCAAGCCCTGGGCCTTCTTGGGTAGCTCGTCCAGCACGTTTAAAATCTTGTGACTGGAGCAGAGCTGCTCTAGGGTTTCAGGATAAATGTTGCTCAGAGCACCCCAGATTCCCAGATGCCCGCCTCCTATTACCAGCCGGGGACAGTTCATGCCTCGGTGCTTGAGGTCGCGCAGCACCAAAGACCAGCTCTCAGTGGACTTCCTGTAGCCTGGCTCTACAGCCAGGACTACCTTTCGACCGTCACTCAGCCCGGCAATCACCACCAACAGTGCCGCTTTCTCCTTTTCCAGACCTACCTTCATATACACCCCATCCACCTACAGGTAGGCCACTTCCAGTTCACCCAGGTCACGCTTTTTCCATTCCTCCCATTCAACTTGCCACCCTTCCTTAAGTCTGGCTACGGTACTGGCTGAAATGGGAGCCTCTTCTCTCAAAAGACCCCTGAGTGAGGGCCAGGTCGAAGTCTCCTTGAGCCAATCCATGAATGTAAAGCTGGGGTATGAGCTGATTTATTCCTTTGCTCCTTCTGGCAAAGAGGGGCAGCACCCGGCTCTCGAAGCGCTCCTCCAAGCCCCTCACCCTGGGCCTGTGCACTGTGATAGTCCCACAGCCTAAGGTCAACTTCCGCCCCTTACCATAGCCATCGCGGTAACCTGGAGGGCTATCCAACGCCTTACGCCACTCCGATTTCTCGCGCCCCAGCAACTCCACTATTTCCCCCTCCAGAAGGGACTGGATGAACTTGAGCACCTCCTTTCCTCCATTTATTTTTACTGATTCAGAATGGTACTCACCACTGCCAATTATTTCCACACTTTTTGATTGTACCTCGGCCTGACCACACAGTACGTATTTGACAAACAGGGCGGTAAGACTGTAAGATTAGGCTATCTTTTTAGTTGTGGGCTGCCCCAGTACAGTATAGAGCTTGTTGATGTGCAGCAAAGTTGGATGTGCTCAGGTAGCTTATGGGCAGTCAGGACCAGACCAGAATTCTTTTATACATGCAGGTGCCGGAGAGGGAGTCTGCGTAAAAAATATAGAACCTGGTGTATTCTTCTAATCACTGTGAAAAGGAGGGACTAATATGGCTTGGCAAACAGGAGGACGAGGCAGAGGAGAGCCCCCACCAGTAGAGGGGGTCATCTGGCAAAAGCTGAGGGAGTGGGGGCAGAGTCTGAGAAGGTGGGGACTAGGCAAATCGATCGGGATCGGGATAGGTATTGTGGCGGTGATATGGCTTCTATCAGGGATATATGTAGTTAACCCCGGTGAGGTGGCGGTGGTGAGGCAGTTCGGCAAGGAAGTAGCTCAGGTAGGTCCGGGACTGAATTACCACATTCCCGGGCCCATCCAGAGTAAGTCTTCAGTCAACATGGAGCGGATAAGGAGGGCTGAGATCGGCTACAGGACGGTGAAGGTGCTAAGGGGGCCAACAAAACACGAACCAAGGCTGGTGGAAGCGCTGATGCTCACCGGGGATGAAAATATCGCTGATATCCAGGTCCTGGTGCAGTATAGAGTAAAGGACGCCTCGGAGTTTCTATTCAAGGTAAAAGATCCAGAACAGGCTCTTCGAGCTGCGACTGAAGTTGCCCTTAGAGGTGTTATCGGCAGCACCACCATCGATGACGCCATGACGGTGGGTAGACCCCGGGTGGAGGCGGAGACCAGAGACTTTTTACAGCGGCTACTGGATAACTACCAGTCCGGGCTACAGGTAGTCGAAGTGAAGCTACAGGTGGTAGATGCCCCTGATGCGGTGAAGGATGCTTTCCATGAAGTAGTTCGCGCTCTGGAGGATAGGGACAGACTTATGAGAGAAGCTGAGGGATATGCTGCAGATCTGGTTCCCAAGTCTAGAGGGAATGCCGAAATGGAGATAAAAGCCGCTGAAGCCTATAAAGAGGCCAGGGTAAGACAGGCTCAAGGTGATGCAGCGAAGTTTCTGGAGGTTCTTGAGGAGTATCAGAAGGCAAAGGATGTGACCAGGGAGAGACTATATCTGGAGGCGATAGAGAGAATTCTGGCTGAGACCGAGATATTCATTATCGACCCTCAATCTGCCGGTGGCAATCTATTACCCCTCCTGCCATTAAAGGAGATGATGGAGTTAGAGAAACCTGAACGTACACTGGATAAGTATCGCGATGATGGGAAACTTTTCAGGAGGTAGGTAAATGAAGATATGGACAGTTGTAATAGGGGTAATAGTGGCTCTAGTTTTATTGAACCAAAGTGTATTTATGATAGATGAGACCAAACAGGTGGTCATCACTCAAATGGGAGAGTATAAAAGGACCATCGATAAGCCTGGTCTGAACATCAAGATCCCCTTCATTCAAACTACGCACCCCTTTGAGAAGAGGGTGTTGGTCTCCGATGCCCCTCCCGCCGACTATCTCACTCTGGATAAGAAGAGGTTAGTGGTGGACAGTTATACGCGGTGGCAGATTGTAGATTCGATTCAGTTTTATAAGACGGTAAAGAATGAGTTAGGGGCTAAAGCCAGAATAGATGGCATCGTCTTTTCTGAACTGAGGCGTGAACTGGCAGCACACGATTTCAAGGAAATAATCGGTGTTCAAAGGGAGCCGATTATGGAGACTGTAGCCCACAGGGCCAGTAAGATAGTAACTGAGTTTGGCATAGAGATTATAGATGTGAGAATAAAACGGGTTGACCTCCCCAAGGAGGTTCAAGCCAGTGTTTTCGCCCGGATGGAGGCAGAAAGGCAGAGGATAGCCAAAAAGTACCGTGCTGAAGGAGAGGAACAGGCGAGGATAATCAGAGCGCAGGCAGATAAGGAGGCCACCATCATCCTGGCTGATGCTTACAAGGAGAGCAGAACACTAAGGGGGGAGGGAGATGCTAAAGCCGTTGTAATCTATGCTGCTGCCCTTGAACAAGACCTCGAGTTCTACTCCTTCTTAAGAACTCTGGAGGCGTACGAAAAATTCCTGTCCGATGAAACCACGCTAGTGCTGGGAACCGATTCAGAGCTGTTTAAGTATCTGGAGAGTGCGAAGCCAGCGAAGTAAAAAATGTGATGATCTTGTTCGGATAGATAGGTGAAGCTAGTCCCATTCTTAGTTGAGATTGTGTAGCGGCCCGTTTTCTCCATTAGAGAACCACTGCCTCCAGTCAAGACATTACTCATCTAGAAGCAATGTTAGGCTATGACCAGAAAAATTTCTAAGTTGTAGGATGCGACCGAGGAGTTTGTTACTTTCCCATGGTCAGCTAGATTATGAGTCGAGCCACATATGCAACCTCTAGCATTTGCTGCCCTGGGAGATTATCTGAAAAGAAATGGATAATCCCGCAGGGAGTGTGAATAACTCCTCCATTTGTTCTGGATGAAGCCCTGCTCAAAGCTGGACTGGTGCCCCAATTGTCAAACATGGGCTAAAGCTCTCCTAGTGCCCTCTTCAGGGCAGCAGCGCTCGCCGCTGTGTAGGCGCTTGCTAATAAAGAAGCAATGTTGTGTTTCCCAATGCTAAAGGGGGCCTCCCCCAGTCTTTTGAGGATGGCGTTATCTACTTCAGGAGGAGCGGGATTCACGGCGAAGGAGTTTAATATCTCCCCTCCCTGCCAGAAGCTATCCAGGCATTCCTCAAGTGGTGGCGCAGTACTATCCACCACATTGGGTAACGTAACACCTTCTTCTAAGGGGGTCAGGTTACGCTTCTCCCGCAGCGCTTGTACAATCTCTTCCTTTGTCCGACCACGCAACTTGAAGATAAGAAAGGGGTCTTCATCAAACCTCTCTGCCAGGAGGTAGTAAACAGCAGCGATGTGCTTACAGGGGTTGGCCCAATCAGGGCAGGAGCAGTCAGTGTCGAGCTCCTCTTCAGAGATGGGGAAAAGGGGTACCTTAGCCTTACTGAAAGCATCCTCGATGTTCTGGGGCATCTCCCCGGACAGGAGCTTAGCCGCAAATATAGCCTGAGAGGCCATGGCATCTGTTACCCTATCCCAATCACCATCT
This sequence comes from Dehalococcoidia bacterium UBA3088, assembly GCA_002367275.1. Lineage (GTDB taxonomy): Bacteria > Chloroflexota > Dehalococcoidia > UBA2247 > UBA3088 > UBA3088. Next base: position 4,231 of record DFBE01000056.1, read on the forward strand.
GAAAGGGGATTCAACTTGATCTCTACCTTGTAGGGTGAGGGGCGAGTACCCTGAACCCGGGCAGAGACCACACCCTTTTGAATCTCCATAGAGACTACTTGTCCTCTGCGGGCATAAGAGCGACCCCGAGCCAGTCTTGCCCCCATTCCCAGGGACTCCAGGACATCGACCCATCGCCTGGACCACCAGGTCTCACCGATTCTCCCATGCTGGCTTTTGGCCTTGATGCCATCCTTTACCTCCCTTGGCCTGGTGGGCTCATAATACCAGTAGCTTTCCCATAGTGTCATTTATTCCTCCACTGCCTCACGGCTCAGGGCGAACATTTCCTTCAGCTTCTCCGTAGACATCTCCGTGAGCCATTCTTCCCCTCCACCCACGATGCTATCGGCCAGGCCTCTCTTTTCTTCCATTATCTGGTCGATGCGTTCCTCCAGAGTGCCCAGGCAGAGGAATTTGTGCACCAGCACATTTCTCTTCTGCCCGATGCGAAAAGCTCTGTCAGTAGCCTGGTTCTCTACGGCAGGGTTCCACCACCGGTCAAAGTGAAATACATGATTAGCTGCCGTCAGGTTGAGCCCCAAACCACCTGCCTTGAGGGAGAGAATGAACAGAGGTGGATCACCATCCTGGAAACGTGAGACCATCCTATCCCTCTCCTTCCTGGAGGTACCCCCGTAGAGGAAGAGCACCTCACAGCCGAACGTCTCCTGTAGATGATGACGCAGCATGGATCCCATCTCGGCGAATTGGGTGAAGATGAGAGTCTTATCCCTCTCAGCCAGCACCTCCTCCAGCATCTCCACCAGGCGGGCAAGCTTGCCAGAGCGCCCCGAAAGTTGGCTACCATCCTGGAGGAAGTGGGCAGGGTGATTGCACACTTGTTTAAGTTTAGTAAGCGTGGCCAGTACCAGCCCTTTTCGCTCTATCCCACTAGAATCCTCAATCCTCCCCAGCATCTCCTGGACCACTGCCTCATACAGAGATGCCTGTTCTGGAGTAAGATGACAGAAAGCCTTTAGCTCCACCTTCTGGGGCAGGTCCTGGATGACCTGAGGGTCAGTCTTCAGCCGCCGCAAGATGAAAGGCTGTATCAGACGTTGGAGCGTTCTGGTTTTCTCAGGGTTGTGGTACCTCTCAATGGGCAGAGCGAACTTTGTGTGAAAATCCCTGGCTGAGCCGAGGTAACCAGGATTGAGGCACTCCATAATGGACCATAGCTCGGATAGTCGGTTCTCCACCGGGGTTCCGGTGAGGGCGATGCGATGGCTTGGCCTTAGTTTCTTTACTGCCTGGGTTTGCCTGGCGGAGGCATTTTTAATGTTCTGTGCTTCATCCAGCACCACACATCTCCAGTGAACATGGCAGAGAAACTCAGCATCACGGTACACCAGGGAGTAGGTGGTGATGACCAGGTCGTTCTTTTGAGCCTCTTCTTCAAATTCCTGGCCACTCAGTCTATCGGCACCATGGTGCACCATCACACTGAGGGAAGGGCCAAAACGTTGTAGTTCAAGCCGCCAGTTTTCTACCACCGACATGGGGCAGACCACCAGGGTAGGCCCATCGCTACATTCCTGTAGCAGGAGGGCAATCACCTGGATAGTTTTCCCCAATCCCATATCATCTGCCAGGCAAGCTCCCAACCCAAAACTTTGCAAGAAAGAAAGCCAGGAGAGTCCCCCTTTCTGATAGGGGCGGAGCTCACCACAGAAGGTCGGGGGTGACTCAATTGGAGTAATCCTCATACCATCCTTAAGCTCATTCAGGATGCTGCTTAGCCACCCCTCTCCCTCAACTCCCACTACCGGGAGGCCTGCTCCAGCTTCCTCACTACCCAGCCCCAGCCTCAGGACCTCGCCCAGACTCAGCTCACCATCAGCGTGCTTCTGGAAGAAGCTAATGGCTCTTTCAATTTCTGAGGGCCTGAGCTCCACCCATTGACCACGCACCTGAACCAGAGGCACCTTGAGCCGGGCCAGCCTTTCAAACTCCTGCGGGGAGAGCGTCTCATCTCCGATGGCAACCTCCCAGCTGTAGTCCACAATGCTATCCACCCCAAAAAGCCCTGAACCAGTTGGCCTAGTTTCTGTCCTGGGCCTTGCTTTCAGTTTGAGGCCAACACGGGCGGCTGGCTTTTGCCACCAGGGCGGGACCAGAACACCAAACCCACTCTGCTCTAAGAGGGGTGCTGACTGCCTGAGGAAGATATAAGCCTGATCTGTATCCAGCTTCAGCCCTACAGGGCAGGCTGTGTTCAGGCTCTGTTCAATGAGGGGGAAGATACGGCAGGCCCTGCCCAGGTCGGCAAGTAGCCTCTCCTGAGGATTCTCAAAACGCCGCTTAAGGAAGGTGAGAACTGCCTTTTTCGCCCTCCAGACCTTCTCTGCAGAAACAATGAGGCTGGGATCGTCGTTGGCCTGAAGGAGAAAGCTAATCCTCCATCCCTTGCCATCCTGGGGCGGCTCCAGCCTGAAGCAAGTGCGGAACACTGCATCCAGGGAGGTAGGCTCTATCTCACAAAGCCAGGATCGGATATCCTGAGGAAAGGAACTAAGCTCTTGGGCGGCAGCGGTAAATACAGGATTGGGAGTAGAGAGCGCTCTAAGCCACTTTCCTGCCAGTGTATCCCTGGGTTGACGGCCATGACGCGGAGGGAGGAGCGAAACCTGAGCCAGACCTTCACGGACAAGAGTGTCTACAGCCTGGTCCAAAAAAACCCGCACAAGTCCTGAAGGCGGGAGTGCTTTCCCTGATGCGGTGTATGCTCGGCAAACCGGGGGCATTGCCTCTGCCAGGAGATATACCCTCTCTCTATCCTGTTCACCGAGGACTGCCTTCCAGGCAGCCTGAAGAAAGCCTTCGCCTTCTTCCACTTCAGGCATAAAACACTGCCGGGCGACCAACTCCAGGGAGAATTTGGCCACTTCAGCCCAGAAGCATAATGAACTACTGAAGGCCACCTTTTGAGGGGCCCCATCACATGAGGAGAGCAGAAGATCGACGGTTGCTCCAGGATCGAGGACCAGGGTAGCAATATCCCAGGGGGTAAGGCTTGTAGCTCTCCTTAAAGTAGAGCTATCCTCCCGGATCAGGTATGGAGAAGGTAGCGGTTCCTGGGAAGTGGATGGCAATAGGATGGTCAAGGTTTCAGGGCTTGCGCTCTCGATCACTGCGCTACCGTAGGTAGCCTGGGCTTCCTTCCTGAGGTCATCCAGGGCAAGTGTAAACGGGTGTGGCCGGGGTCTTTTGCCCCGCTTCTTCTGATGTTCAGGGATAGATGCGGGTGAACAAGAGGACTCCGCCCATAGATGAAACCCGCCATTCCAGATCGCATGCCATACCAACATCGACCTCACCTTATTTCAAAGGTGATTGAGCCATTGCATTTAATGAGAAGGGAGCTAAGTACCACTTCACAAAGTATATCAGCCTTCCCTGTGGTCAAACAATAGAGAAGGCCCTTCGCCATCATTCCAGCCTATTTAGAGATGCCTTCTTGTTCACCTTCTGAGGCCACCAAGATAATGTAGTGGGCCAACAGATTGTTACCACCCCCGATAATCTAGCGTCTCGTAACTATAATAAGTTGACAAAAGTGTGAAGAGAGTGTTATCCTGTGTCTATGGGAAAGAGAATTAAGGAACCGACTATCAAACTTTCTGCGGAACAGGAAAAGAAGCTACTCCACCTGGTGCGTGGTCACAACACTCCCCAAAAGATGGTTCTGCGAGCCAATATCATCCTTGCCGCCTCCAAGGGGGAAGGTAATTCTTCTATAGCCAGGAGACTTCATACTTCCAGGCCCTCGGTTATCCTTTGGCAAAAGAGATTCTTGGAAGGCGGACTTAATGGACTGCAAGATGCTCCTAAACCAGGCCGTCCTTCCACCATTACCGGAGAGAAGGTTGAGCAGATCGTGGCTACCACACTTAAAAAGCCAGAGAATGCCACACATTGGAGTACCCGCTCTCTGGCTAAAGAGGTAGGTGTCAGTCATATGGCAGTTCAGCGTATTTGGAAGAGAATAAAGCTTCAACCTCACCGGGTTAACACCTTTAAATATAGCAACGACCCGGAGTTGGTTTCTAAGGTTATTGACATTGTTGGATTGCATCTCCACCCTCCGGAGAATGCATTGGTGCTTTCGGTTGACGAAAAGAGCCAGATTCAGGCTCCAGATAAGGACTCAGCCAATGTTGCCCCTTAGGCCCGGGCAGGTGGAAAGGCACACCCATGATTATAAGAGGAATGGAGCCACCTGTCTTTTTGCTGCTCTTAATGTGGCCAAAGAGACTGTGATCGGCAAGTGTCAACCCCGGCATCGCCATCAGGAATTCCTCAAGTTTCTGAGACTCATTGAGCGACAAATCCCCAAGGGGAAAGACATCCATATGATCTTGGATAACTATGCCACTCATAAACACCCTGAAGTAAAGGAATGGTTAAACAAACACCCCAGGTACTACCTGCATTTTACGCCGACCTCAGCCTCATGCTGGTTTGGCATTCTTTTACCCAGCGCCAGATTAGGCGGGGCGTCTTTAAGAGCATAAAAGACCTTGTTGATGCTATTGAGAGATACATTGAATCCCATAACCAAGACCCTAAACCTTTCGTATGGACAAAGACACCAGAGCAGATTTTAGTCAAGGCAGTTCTCTATAATGATACATCAGTTACAAGACACTAGTTGGGGGAAAGGCCCACCCCCAAACATGACACACATCCTAACAATGATGCAGGATATGACCGGAGGAATTTGCACTAGTCATAAGGCATAACCAAATAATCCTAGGAAAGTGTCAGCCTTTTGACACGCCACTAAAAGTTTTAGGGTTACTTTGATCCCATGGATTCCAGAAGTTTCGTAACCTTCGCTGAATTTTCGAGATCAAATCTGACAACGCCCACGGCTACATCTTTTCCGACAGCTTCCACAACTCTTGCGACATCAGTATTTCCAAAGGCACCACAGAGTGGGATTGCCTTTATGCCTTTTTTAACCAACTCTTTGCTTATTTTTACTGCTTCTTCAATATCTTTAACCCATACGGTCGTAAATTCTAATGCTGGCGTGCTTATAACTGCTATATGCTTTTCTGGATCTGATCCTGGAACCATGAGTATAAACGCGAATTTCATCTGCATCTTTCATCCCCTTCCTTGCTTATTTTCAGGATAAAAACCCTGAGATGGGTTGTTATACCAAAACTACAGATCTTGTCAAGTCCGCGAATTAAATCACCTAAGAGGGTGCTGCGCCTGATGCGGGAAAGTGACCTGCTTTGCCGAGCGAGGAGGAAAAAGGTGAGGGCCACCAATAGTCATCACCGCTTCCTTAGATATCCCAATCTTGTCAAGGATCTCACTATCCATAGGTTAAACCAGGTATGGTTTTCGGATATCACCTACATTCGTATCGGGACTGGATTTGTCTACCTGGCAGCGATACTGGATGCCTGTTCCCGGCGGGTCATCGGCTATGCCATCTCCACCAGGATTGGCGCCGCGCTGACACTCAAGGCGCCAGGCATGGCTATAGCCTTGCGTAAGCCCAGCCCAGGTATCATCCATCACTCAGATCAAGGAGTGCAGTATGCTTGCACTGAATATGTGGATGAACTCAAGTGCCATGGATTTGAAATCAGTATGGCAGGAACGGGCAACCCCTACGAGAACGCCTATATAGGAGAGCTTCTTCAAAACCCTTAAATATGAGGAGGTGTACCTATACGAGTATGAAACATACGGGGATGTAATAGAAAAACTTCCCGATTTCTTGGATGATGTGTATAATCGCAAGAGACTCCATTCGGCACTTGGTTATCTGTCGCTAGATGACTTTGAAGAGATGGTATTCACGCAACAAGGTAAGGAGGTACCTGGTCAGACTCTCCTGACCCCATCTGTCCAATCATACGGGTGCAGTCCAGTCTATATCATGCTTACCCAGGTAGAGGATGCCTTTCGTTGTCTTAAAAGTGAGCTGGGGCTTAGACCGGTTTACCACCAGAAGGATGACCGTTATAGGAAGGTCATCCTTTCACAAGTGTTTTAGCCTATCACCTTATGACAGCTATTCTGAGGGAACTCAAGCAGAAAGGAGTAAACCATCGGTGGGAAACTATAAGAACCCAGTTGGTCACCCAGGTGCGGATAACAACTTCGTTGACCTCTGACGAAGGTCAGCGCATCCACATCAGGCAGACGACTGACCCAGAGCCTTTTCATTATGAGATCCACAGGGCTTTAGGCCTATCCCCAAAGCCTCTGCGGACTAAACGGCTAAGGACATAAAAATATGTAGTGTCCATAAACGGGGGTTTTACTCGGGGCAATGGTAAAGATGGGCTAGTGGCTTTAACTTTTTTCTTCCTTTCCCAGTGAGTCCCTGTATCCACGTAAAGGGCTCAGTGTAGATACTTCCTGATCCTATTCCTCATTTAGCTCTGAATCCACCCTCAAGGTAAGTTGGTATTTTATTACTTGCTTTGTCTCAAAAATAATTGTACAGTCCCAGGGTAAAAGATGGGGTAAACAAAGCTTGAAAAAAGATCAACCATCTGGAGCTCACTATACCTGGAAAAAAGAGAATATAATTAGAGGGTAAAGACGGAGGAGTATAGAATGCTGATTGATGACCCAAACAGAAAGCTTTTGAGTGTAGACCTGCTGCTCACATATAGATGCACCTCGGAGTGCTCTCATTGTTATGTAAGCTCATCAACACGTAAGGACGACCCAATGAAACTTGCAGAGGCAAAAGAATATCTTAAGGAGGCCATAAAACTGGGAGCAAGGTCTGTTTGGCTATTTGGAGGTGAACCATTCTTCTACTTTGATTTGCTCTTAGGTGCCGTCGAATCAGCAAAGGAGCTTGGAATGGATGTTACTACTACTTCAAACTCATTTTGGGCGACCTCTGAAGAATCTGCATTGAAGAGGCTACATCTCTTAAAAGAGAAAGGACTGGACTTCATCGCTTTTAGCGCTGATCCATTTCATTGGGAGTACGTTCCTTTGGAGTACGTGCAAAATGCGGCTAAGGCTGCCAAGAGGCTGGATATGAAATACGAATTATGGGGCTCCTATTTCATAGGAAAAGATGATGACAGTTCTTTCAGGCTTAGCAGAGAGATAACGATAAGAATGTTAGAGCACAGATTATCGTCTGGCCCAATTAGTTTCCAGGGAACTGCAGCATACATCCTGGCCGAACATGCTCCAAAGCAGCCATGGACTAGATATAATAAATGCATAGTAGGGAGAGGATTGAGCCAACCAAATGAAGTGACCATCGAGCCATATGGCTATGTCCAAATAGGCTGTTTCCCTGGCTCTGGGATATCCATAGGAAACGCTAAGGAAAATAGGTTATCGGAGATTGTTAAGAACTACAAAATTGAGAACCATACCATTGCAAAGGTGTTGTATGAAGAAGGACCATCAGGCCTGGCAAAAATGGCGATGAACTATGGCTTTGAACCAACGGAGTATGCTGACGCATGCCATCTCTGTTATGAGGCAAGAAAGGTGCTTCTTGAGCATTATCCGCAGTACTTAGCGCCAGCTATTTGGTATGAGAGGGCAAAATAAAGTGAAGATGGAGGAGTTGAACAAGGAAACCTTAAAAAATCTGATTCCCTTCTTCAATTTTGCTGATGCCATAGATCATCCCGAAAAATTCAAAGAGCTGGGTCTTGACCCTTTAAAGGTTGGTGAGATTCAAAGGAGACTGCTGACCTTATCGCTTGAGGTCTTAACTGAAAAAGAGGTGGCACTCGAGCTGAAAGAAGAAGGGAAACTTTGGTTGATAGGCAGATATATCGGCCTACTTGGTCAATGTACGACCACCAAAGATAGTGAACTGCATGAAAGTATTCTCAATTGCCTGATGGAATATATGGATCACCCGCTCGAATTTGCGAACGAGACAGCACACTCTCTGGGCAGACTGGCAGATATCATCTCCAAAGATGCCTGGGAAAGTCGGATACGGCATTTGGTTGATGTTCTAGAAACTGGCGATGACACGACTAGCTGGAACGGGGTATACGCTCTTGCAAGCCTGGCTCCGAAGATAGATAGCAAATTCCTGCAGGAACAGATCGGTAGAGTCCTCACTGTGGCAAGGTCGGATGCAGGCTTCAGGAAAGCACATGCGATCTCAGCTTCAGGAAAGCTCTACCAATACGTCAATTCTTCGAAGAGAGAAGAGATACTGAACACGCTCCTTATTGCTGCACGGGATCCTGATGAAAACACCCGCAGGGCAGCCATCTTTGCCCTGGAGAACTGTACCTCAGACGGGACGAAAGGTGAAATCTTTAGCCTGTTTGAGGATCTCCTGGAAGATGAGGTAAAGATGGTGAAATATGGAGCCCTGGAGGCTCTGACCGATGTCTTGCCTTACAAGATCAGCAACCAGGCCTTTGATAAGATACTGGAATTTCTGAAGGCTGATGAACCATGGGTCAGATGGAGGGTGGCTTTGACCCTAAACAAAGCTTATCCTGAACTTGATGCTGAACAAAGGGAAAGGGCGGTGAGTGTCTTAACCGGGTTGATAAAAGATAAAGATGTATTTGTGAAGGTAAGGGCTTATGAGGCATTTTTGAATATCAGAAAATTTGAGAAAAGAGAATTCCTGAAGGTTGATGAAACATTAAAAAACGAATCAGACTTTGTCCAACATTGGGTCCTTTATAATGTTGACTTAGAATAAGGACTATACAACTCAATGTTTTAGGCTATGGAAGCCATGTCCAAGCGGCTTGAAATGACTGCCTGGATCAACCCAACAGCATACATGGTTACTATCTTAAGTGTTATTTCATTGAGGAGAATACCTATTTAAGGAGGTTTAAAAGGTGAGCAGGGTTTATCAAACGGATGAAGAAGGTAGAAGGTATTGTCAACCAGCATTTGGGTTGGTAGAGCAACCAGCGTTTTGGCCAGACCAGCCAGTAGGAGTTGCTCTAACCATGTCAGTAGATATGACCGATGCTGATTCATTCAGAAAAGAA
>DFBE01000004.1:0-3091 GCA_002367275.1 Dehalococcoidia bacterium UBA3088
TAATGAGCTGGGGCTCTATGGGATCAGCAGAAGGAGTGGCAGATGCCCCGATACAGAAGTCAGTGTCACCATCAAGATCATTCCCGGCCATATCCTTACCAGAGTTCAAGGTATGCACGAGGTGGATAAGCTGTACCGAGTCGAGATCAAACACCGGTTTTGCCTCCTTATGGTCACCAACATCTATGGAATCGCCAGTGAGACAGAGAATATTAGTTACCTCCCGAGACCAGGCAAAAAGGATGTCTGCCTGAATCGCCAACCGGTTTCGATCCCGGCACGTCACCTGAAATACTGGCTCCCCACCGCGTTCCCTGATTAAAAGGCAGGTCCCCAGGGAAGGATAGCGCATCACTGAGCTCTGATTATCGGTTACATTTAGAGCATCCACCTTATCTTTGAGGAGCCCGACGTGCTCAACCATTTTCGACACATTAGAGCCTTTCACCGGCCCCGCCTCAGCGGTTACAATGAAGTCCTTCGTTTTGAGTGCTTCCCTAAAAGGTATTGCCATCCTTCACCCCCTAAGCTTTTACCGCCTGGATTCTGCCGGGGCTCTTCACTGCTCGGAAGTTCTTGGGCGGGTAATATTTCCGCATTAAGTCAAGCCTTCCCTGCTTTTCCAGCCTGCGGTAAATGAGGACCCAGGCACAATCCTTCTCCGGGTCTATTTCACACTTGCCTCCCCTTCTGGTGCCGCCGCAGGGACCATTGAGGAGACCTTTGGCACAGCGAACCATAGGACAGATTCCCCCCGTCCGGTCTAAAAAACAATCACCACACGCTCCACACATCTCCACCCACAGCCCCTCCTTTTCCGGCATCCCAATAAAGGCAGTGTTGAGCGCTGGGAAAATTGGCTTTTCCTCAAATAGCTCAGCCATCGTTTGCACTCCAGCCCCACAGGCCAGGGAGAGAACCGCTTCAACTTCGCCAACCTTATCCTTAAGTTCCGCCGCCATCTCCTTCTCGCATTGTCTCTCAACCGTAGCTTCAAGGATAGAAATTTCCTTCCCTTCAGCGCTTCGAGCGAGCCGAAGTTGCGAGGCGAGTATCCCCACCTCCTTCTCCCCGCCAGCCCAGCAAACAGTAACACAGGTCCCGCAACCCGCCAGAAGCAATTTATTATAGGGAGCTATCATCTGCTTAATCTCTTCCATAGGTTTTCTCTCAGCGATTATCATTTTGTCTCTCCTGATTCTTTTATTTTCTCGTTCATTTCATTCACTATTCTGACGAACTTATGGGTTTCATTAGGAGCGACATTAAACATCCCCACACGTCCGCCATCCAGCCCGACTTCTTTCAAGAGCATATCACAGTATCTTACCCTTTCCCTTGCTCTTATATTCCCGGTGATATGATGACAGGCACCATCTTCACACCCCAGCACCAGTACGGCGGCAGCGCCCTTCTCGAAAGCTTTCAGGATGTGGATGGCATCCACCCGCCCAGCACAGGGAATACGGATTACGCGTAGGTTATCCGGATAGCAAAGTTTTCCCTTCCCTGCCAGGTCGGCAGCAGGATAGGCAGAACGTTCGCAACAGAAGGCTACAATTTCCCCCCTCATGGCGCTCCTAGGGCCTCAATCTGAGCCAGGATTTGTTCATCGCTATAACCCTCAAACTTTATTGCTTTAGCCGGGCAAATGGCAGCACAAACACCACACGCATCACAGGCAAGGTCGGAAATTTCAGCCACCTCTTTCTCGCCCTCCGTTCGAGCGAGCTGGATAGCGCTGTGAGGGCAGACACGGATACAGGTAAGACATGCTACACACTTCTGGGGATCTACCTTAACCTTCTCCGCCTCCACCACAACCTTCCCTGAAGATAAAAGCCCATAGACATTCATGACTACGCTGGAGACATCTGCTAAAGCTCGCTGAAAGTCCAGATCACCGCGACACCCGCCGATAAAAAATATCCCCTTCCTCTCCGAGGCAACAGGGTAAAGGTGCACATTTTCATCCTGATAGAAACCCTGGGAGTCAGTCCTTATACTTAGCAAGAAGCTCAAATCTTTAGTGCCTGCAGGGGGCAAGATTCTCTCCTCGGCCACCACAAGGTCACAGATGAGGGTCATATCTTCTCCCAGAAAAACATCTTTAGCCTCGACCTTCACCCGACCGTCATCTGCCGAAATCCTGGGTTTCTCCTCAAACTTCGAGAACACCACTCCGTGCTCTCTTGCCTCCCGATAAAGCTGGTCTGCTCCTTCACTATCCACTTTGACATCCCGGCATAAGACATAAACTTCGCTACCCCACTTTTGTTTAATTGCCAAAGCATTACTTAAAGTGGCGAGCGTGGGGAAACGAGAATTCTCATCATAGAAGTCGAATATGAAACCTACGGTTTGGGGCCTTCCTTTCGGACTTGAAGCTTGAAGCATCTGGGCAAGCCTCTCCTGTGAAATGATGTTAACCCCGGGCTTAAGCTGGAAGTCCTGGTCGGTGACTTCAGTTTCATACCCGGTAGCGAAGACTATGGCTCCGAAACTTCGGGAGATTTCCTCTGCCCCTTTCCTTATCCTCACCATAAAATTCCCTATCTTTCCCTCCACCTCTAGCACTTCGGCAGAGGTTAGAATATCGATGTTTTTAGCTCCCTCTGCCGCCTCTATCATCGGGCCTGTCTTAAAGCCATACATATTCTCAAGCTCCCTAATCCTCCCCCCCAGGGTTGATTCTCTTTCCAATAAGGTTGTCGGCAGGCCGAGTTGAGAAAGCTGAATGGCCGAATTCAGGGCCGAGAATCCTCCCCCTACCACCAGCACCCCCTTATTCACCGATAACTCTTTTTCCTCCACCGGTTGAAGTAGCCGAGTTCTATTTACCGCCATCCTTATGAGTTCCAGGGCCTTCTCGGTAACATCTCCCTCATGAGCCCAGGCGCATTGCTCCCTGATATTTGCCACGGAAAGAAGATGACCATTCAGTCCGGCGTTTTCTAAGGCCTGCTGAAAAACATGTTCTTTGAACTCAGGAGAACAAGCAGCAACCACTACTCTGTCTATGTTCTTGTCCCTGATACAGGAAGTCATTTGCTCCTTCCCTTCCTCAAGGCAGAGGTTAGAGCTCAAGTTG
>DFBE01000004.1:3147-6284 GCA_002367275.1 Dehalococcoidia bacterium UBA3088
ATGCTTCTGCCACAATCGCAGATAAAAACACCTGTGTTTGCTTCCATTTAACGTCCTCGCACAGTTAATGCTTGCATTGCCTTCGATGCTGCTGCCATCCCGTGGGCGATGGAGTCCGGAATATCCTTGGGACCTTGACAGGTTCCAGCCAGGAAAACACCCTCTACATTAGTTCCATTGGAATTGAGGATTTCCTTTGTATCAAAAAATCCGTGGTCGGCTAAGTTTATACCCAAAATCCGGGCTAAATCCCAGGAATCCTTCCTGGGGGAAATGCCCACGGAAAGTACCACCAGATCGAAAATCTCCCGGCAAACTCTCCCCTGGGAAATATCCTCAAACCTTACCTCAAGATCATCGGAAGAGGCAGGTGAAACTTCAACTGGCACTCCTCGGATAAATCGTATGCTTTCTCGATACTCCTGGTAAAATTGGGCAAAGCCCTTCCCAGCCGTCTGAAGATCGATGTAAAAGATGGTCACCTGAGTATCAGGGCTTTGGTATTTGATAAGATGAGCAAGTCTCATAGCATATTTACAGCATACCTGGGAGCAATAGCCATGACCTTCATCTCTGGAGCCGACACATTGAATGAAGGCAATGTTTTTGGGCTCCTTTCCATTTGTGGAAAGCTTAAGGTAGCCCTCATGATTGAACATCCTCTCCAGGTCGAGGCCGGTCAAGACATTGGGATATCTACCGTAACCTAAGGAACCTTTTTCCCTGGCATCAAAAATATCAAAACCAGTAGCGAGAATAATGGCACCAACATTCAACTCCTGCCCTCTAGGCTTACGCTCAAAATCGATAGCCTTTGTAGAACAACTTTCGCCACAGAGCTTACAACTTTCTCCTTTGAAACGAAGACATAGCCTCTCATCCAGAACATAGGAAAAGGGGATCGCTTCTGCAGAGGATAGATAGACTGCCTTGGGTTCAGCAGGACAGACTTCGGCACAAAGGCCACAAGCTACGCACCTTTCTGTGTCAATATATTGAGGCTTTTGAGTTATCTCAACACAGAAATTGCCCACCTCACCACCGACCCTCTGTACTGTGGAATTGGTTAAGAGTGAAATTTGAGGGTGGGTTACAGCTTGCTTAATTTTCTCCGGGACTACACAAACAGAACACCCAGAGCAAACATCTGTGGCCTTACAACAAAGAGAAGCAGCGTATCCTCCCACTGCTGCCTCCTTCTCTACTAGATATACCTTCAAGCCCGCATCAGCTAATCCTAATGCTGACGCTATCCCCGCTATGCCTGCCCCAATGACTAAAACATCCATGTTCTTCAAAACCAACTGTGCATTTTATCCATTTTTCACTTTTTAAGCAAGTCTTCAACCCTACTCAGTAGTTCCTGAGGGTCAAATGGCTTCTGGATGTAGTCCTCTGCCTCCATCATCATCCCCTCCCGTACGGAGAGATGCATCTTCTCCCTGTCCTCAGGATAGACAGTTAGCATTAGCACAGGGATGCGGGAGAAAAAGTAGTATTTGGGGTCGTTCTTGAGCTCCTGGCAAACCTCAAACCCGTGCTTCCTCGGCATTATCACATCTAAGATAATCAAATCAGGTCTTTCCTCCACTACCTTTTGCAGACCCTCGTCACCATCGTATGCCGCGACCACCTGATAGGCCTTGCTTTCAAGCACCTTCTTCACCGCCGTCTGTAAATCGGGGTCATCATCAATGACCAGAATCTTAGCCTGTTTTTGCATCTTTCCCTCCTTTAGATAAAAGCCTCCCTACACGTTCGAGTAAAACAAAGGGTTCAATGGGTTTTTCGATATACTCATCAACATCAAGCTTATGGCCTACTTCTAGCTCATAGCGCCGGTGGCTGGCCTCCTCTCTTATCGAGCTTATAATCAGGATAGGTATGCGGGGGTATTCCCTCTCTTGAGCGTTCTTGAGTTCCTTGACCACAGCAAAACCATCCATCCTGGGCATCAGGAGATCCAAGAGCATTAAGTCTGGCTTCTCTTTCCTCAGCTTCGCTAAAGCCTCCCCCCCGTCACAGGCTTCAATCACCTCATAAGAGCGCGACCTTAGCACGCTGCTAATCGCTAGCCGCATATCAGGGTCATCATCTACTACCAAGATCTTCGCCATCTACCTTTCAGTTCTCTGACTCTTCCGCTTTCTTGGGCAAAACGAAGGTAAACTTACTCCCCTTACCACTTTCCGGACAGGGACTCACCGCCCATATTCTACCATAGTGAGCCTCAATTATCCTCTTGCTTATGGAAAGCCCCAGGCCAGCCCCCCTTCCAGCCATGTCAAGACCTCGGTACAGACCGTCAAATATCCTCGGTAACTCCTCGGCAGGAATACCAATTCCGGTATCCACTACCTCTACCCGTACGCCATCTATATCGTCCTCTACTTTAACCGTTATCATTCCTCCGGAGGGAGTAAACTTAATGGCATTGGATAACAGGTTTGTAACTACCTGTTTAAGCCGGTCTGGAGAGCCCGAGATGGCAGGAAGCTCCGGAGGCATTTCAGTAAGCAGTTCCAGCCCCTTTTCACTGGCCAAAGGATGCATAATGTCAATACAATCTTCTACCAATCTTACCACAGAAGTCCTTTCCATTCTTAAGTCCCCAAAGTCAACCCGGGAAAAATCAATCATGTTGCTTATTAAATTAAGAAGCTCAGAAAGTCTTTTACTGCTTCTCTGCACTATGTTCTGTTGCTCTTCATTCAGTTCCCCGGCAAATTCACCCAGCAAGATTCGATTATAGCTTTCTACTGCAGCCAGAGGAGCCTTCAAATCGTGGAAAATGACGGACAGAATATGCTCCATCATTTCTTTAGTGTGTTGGAACCTTGAAAAAACCACCCTGGCCACATTAGTCATCGCCTTACACCCTAACTCAGGGTTATGTTCAAACAAGCTCCCAAGCTCCGCCGCATCTAAAGCAATAACGTTAGTTCTCTCAAGAGTCCGGTTCGTTGTACTCAGAGTGTAAGGGTCTATGAGTCCTGAAGCACACAAGCAGCCACCTTGAGTCACCACATCGATTGTCGCATTTTCTGCCGTCCGACTAATATGAAGATTCATCTCTAGAGCCACCCTGCCCGACTCCACGATATACACCATACGGCATGTATCGCCTTCAGAGGAAA
>DFBE01000032.1 GCA_002367275.1 Dehalococcoidia bacterium UBA3088
TAAATCGACCAGGGTATTGATTAGACTCTTTAAGGGGATGTTGTACCTCGCCAGCGAGTATGCTATGGGAATACCAATGATGATTACCAGAGCAGTAGATATGATGGAGGTCAAGAGGCTTAACTTTATAGCAAACTGTATCTCATGAGAAGTGATGCTCTGCAAAAAATCCTGGGGGGTGGTATAGGAGATAATGCATACCAGCACGGCTAAAATAAAGGCTACCAGGAGCAAAGTGAGAAATACGGTAAGGGCCTCAAATTTTGATCCCTTTAATTTAGCCCGCGTACTTTTCATCTGGATATGGCGTGTAGCCGAAATTACTGAGCACTGCTCTTCCTTCATCGGATGTAACAAAATCCATAAATTCCCCTGCCTTATCTTTGTTTTCCGAAAATGTTAGCCTACCTATGGGAATTATCTTTATGAGGTTCTGTTCTTCAGGTATCTCTATAGCATCGACCTTATCTTCAACCCCAACCAGTAAGGATTTCCATACTATCGAGGCATCAGCCTTTCTTATAGAGACATAGAGCACCAGCTCATTTACCGTGGCAGTGCGAGCGACAACATTTTTCTTCACTTCACCAAAAATTCCCCTTTTCTCCAATATTTCATCGGCTAACTTTCCGATGGCACACGCTCGGGGGTCTCCCAATATAACTCTTGACCCCGGTTTGGCAAGGTCGTCCAGAGAGGTTATATTGGCGGGATTTCCTTCAGGTACCGCTATCACCGGTATGTGGTAGGCTACAGGCTTCTGGTAGTCAATGAATCCTTTATCCTTGGCGATATCGAAGTAGTAGGTAGCCCCGGGCATATAGACATCCCCCTTTTTGGTAAGCTGCATCTGGCTTAGAAGTTGCCCTGAGCCGGCATAATTGTAATACACTTTAACGCCGTATCTATCTTCGAATAGCTCACCTATTTCATCCATCGGATTCTTCAGGCCAGCACCGCAATAGATAAGCAGCTCATCTCCCTCAGCACTTGAGCTTTGGGGGAAGAAATAAAGACCTGCCACAAGCAGGAAGGATAGCGCTCTAAATGTATTCTTTCTGTTCACCTTTTTCCTCTTTTTAAGTTTTTATCCAAGCCTGTATCCTATCTCCCCCCTCTTCATTGCTTTTTATCTCCCCTCAATTTCAACCCGCTCATGGCCCTTTCTCCCTTGTATAAAAAATGCCTACTCCCGCAATGGAAAGACAGGCACAACCGAACATCCTATTACTGGCCTGAATAGCTCAGTACCCTGAGTACCCTATCTCCTTTCCAAATACGAGAGGCATAACCGTTTCCCGCTATACCCTATCGGCTCACCCTCCATAGCTTTCGCCTTAGGAGAAGATGGCTCGGAGATTTTTAAGCTTTAGCTTGAGCAAGGGCAGAATCGCCGAAGCCCCGCTAGCCTGGCGATGCCTGCTATGGTGACTCCATAAAAAATCACCTCCTTTCCCAAAGCTAGTTTGAGAATCGGCTCCATAGTTTCACAAACTGCGGTAGTCCCGGTGACCAATGCCAGATCACACCATCTCAGGATTTCCTCGGTATCTTCATTCCCATCCAGGATGGTAAGGCCAAACTTTTCCCGGCCAATATTCTCCGGATCCAGATCCACTATTCTAAGCTCAAATTTATGAGCGAGGTGGTCTGCCATGGCTGGCTGAAGACCAACCAGAGCTATTTTAGGGCTACCATAGTTTTGAGAAATAAACTCAACTAACTTTTCCCCGCATTCTTCCGGATCCTCATCCTTGCAATGAATGGTTCCTTCAGCCAACCCCAGATATCTCATCACTGCGTTTAAGCTGGCCACAAATATTGCCCTTCTATAGTTAGTACTAAGCTCCATATCTAAGACATCGGAGATACTTCCTTCAAAATTACCATACATATCGGTAAATGCTTGCCCTAATGAGCCCATAAACTCCGCTTGCATCAGTCGCTCTTTGCCTTTAAGAAGAGGGAAATCATCCCTCTCTGGATTACCTATAGCCTCGTCAGGAGTTAAGGGCCTCGCTTCTACATTTACCATTTCCTTTCTCAGGTCGGCTTCATTTATGACTTTCTCTAGTTCCTTTTTTGCTTTAAGTAATTCTTCCATTTATTACCTGGTAGTAATCATCTTGGCCACTGCATCTCGGGCAGAGCTTACCATCGCTTGCCGGGTGAGCCTCCCCACAGGATGGACAGATAGACACCGGCCCCTTCTCCTTAGGAGGCAGCTTTATCCTCACCTTCTGCCAGGAGAAAATAACTCTCTCAGCCTTCATGATTTCCAAGATCACTTCGCCAGTTTCGACCCCACCCTGCCTCATAAACCACTGGTAAAGGTGAGGGTAATTTTTGACTTTCTCTGCATCGAGGTAAACCCGCACTCCATCCAGCTTCTCTTTATCATAAAGGGCGAGAGCAAACTTACCCCAGTCCTTTACCCCAAGCCAGCCGTTACCATAGCTGCAAGGGGTCATTATCTGGACAGCATCGGGGAGGCAGAGCTTAGTCTCCGCCACTGCATCCACCAGCTCACACGGCCCCAGAATATCCTGAGCCATGTCCACCATGAAGATGCCCATGGCCAGGCCTGGACTCAGGTGGCCATGGAACTTTGCCCCTTCCGCAAAGTAATCCCTTAAGTATTGCTTTCTACTAAACAAGTAACTTTCTCTATGCGTATGGCGCAGGCCTTGTACTCAGGAGTCTTGGCTTGAGGATCCAGGGCGGCGTTGGTGATAAGGTTGGTGAGAACATCCGGGTAATGGAAGGACATGAAGGCTACACCGCGGGGTGACTTATCGGTGACCCTTACCTTTACCTTGAGCTCACCCCGCCTGGAACTAACCAGTACCTCTTCACCGTCAGCTACTCCTAACTCCTCTGCATCCATAGGGCTTATTTCTATCCTTTCCTCTGGCCAGAGTTCCATGATTACTCTTGAACGTCGGGTCATAGAGCCACAGTTATAATGCTCCATCCTTCTGCCCGTAGTAAGAAGCAGAGGATAATCTGAATCAGGTTGCTCAGCAGGGAATTTATGCTCCACGGCGTTAAACTTACCCCGCCCACGGCTAAAGTTCTCCATGTGCAGCGTCTCTGTACCTGGATGGTCCTCCAGTGGACAAGGCCACTGCAATCCCCGGGTGCCCAGGCGCTCGAAACTTACTCCGGCAAACATCGGTGCCAGAGAGGCAATTTCATCCATGATCTCTGAGGCGTAGTGGTAGCTCATGGGATAGCCCATCTTCTGGGAAATATCGCAGATGGTCTGCCAGTTCTCCTGGCCACAAAGCGGGGGTATAGCCTTACGTACCCGTTGAATGCGCCTTTCCCCATTGGTAAAGGTCCCATCACACTCGGCAAAGCTAGCTGCGGGCAGAATCACATGGGCGTAGTTGGTGGTCTCAGTAGGAAAGAGCTCCTGCACAACCAGGAAGTCCAGGGACTGAAGAGAGGTACGCACCTTATTAGTGTCAGGGTCAGTCTGAGCAGGGTCCTCACCCAGGATGTAAAGTCCCTTGATCCACCCTCCCCTCATGCTCTCCAGCATCTGAGTGGAGGTCAGGCCTGGAGAGGAGGGTAATTTTACATCCCAGGCCGTCTCGAATTTGGACCTTATATCAGGGTTATCCACTGGCTGATAGCCCACATATACATTGGGAAGAGCTCCCATATCACAGGCTCCCTGCACGTTGTTTTGACCCCGAAGGGGCATTACCCCTGTGGAGCGACGTCCCACGTTTCCGGTTAACATGGCCAGGTTACCCAGGGACATGACATTTGCCGTACCTGTGGTATGTTCAGTTATACCCAGGCTATAGATAATCATTGCCCGTTCAGACATGCCATAGAGGAGAGCTGCCTCTACAATCTTGTTCTCTGGAACCCCGGTGATCTCCGACACTCTTTTGGGTGAATATTCCTCCACTACCTTACGGAGTTCTTCGAACCCTTCGGTGCGCCTCATAATGAAATCTTTATCCTCCAGATTTTCCTGGAGGATAACGTGCATCATACCATTTAGAAGGGCGATGTTAGTTCCTGGCCTCAGGTTAAGCCATACTGAGGCTGAATCAACAAGCTCAATCCGACGGGGATCAGCTACGATCAGTTTTGCTCCCTTGCGGGCCGCTTTTATTACTTTTAAACCAACAACGGGATGGGCCTCGGTAGTATTAGAGCCAATAACGAATAGAACATCAGCACCTTCAATTTGATCGAAGGAATTAGTGGCTGCCCCGCTACCAAAGCACGCCGCAAGCCCGGCTACCGTTGGCGCATGGCATATTCGAGCGCAGTTATCCACATTGTTAGTGTCAAACGCTGTTCGGGCCAGTTTCTGCACCAGGTAGTTTTCTTCATTAGTGCATCGAGAGGAGGAAAACGCCCCTAAAGAGTCCGGGCCATATTTTCCTTTAATTTCAGTAAACTTATCGGCTACCAAGCTAGTTGCCTCCTCCCAACTGGCCTCCTCAAATCTACCGTTTCGTCTTACCAGGGGAGTAGTTAGGCGGTCGGGATGATGAACAACCTCAGCAAGGCTGAAACGACCCTTGACACATGCCTGACCCTGATTTACAGGACCATTTCTATCTGGAGAGACAGAGATAATTCTGTTTTCCTTAACTCCGAGTTTCAACTGACAGCCGGTACCACAGTAGGGACAAATTGTAGTTACTTCTCGCTCAGGGAGGCCCTCCCACCTATTAGCTTGTTCCAGCAGGGCAGCAGTAGGACATACATCAACACAAGAGCCGCAGAACATACACCCTGCATCCTTCAAGGAGTGGCCAAAGGCAGTGCCCACCATAGTCTGGCTTCCTCGATGGGTGAAGGCAATAGCTCCTACTCCTCTTATCTCCTGGCACACTCTAACACAACGTCCACAAAGAATGCACTTGTTGTAATCCCGTTCGAAGAAGGGGTTTTCTCTATCCACGAGCAGGTTTTTATAGACAGGAGGTAGAGAAACCTCCTCTAGCCCGATGTGACGGGCAACCTCCTGTAACTCGCAGCGCTCATTCTTGGGACAGGTAAGGCATTGCCAGGGGTGCTCAGATAATATAAGTTCAAACACATTACGCCTGAGCTCCTGTACGCGGGGAGTGCTGGTACGAACTACCATGCCCTCAGTAGCGGGGGTGGTGCAGGATGGTGGGAAGCCGCGCATATTCTCGGCCTCTACAATGCATAGCCTGCAGGCACCGAAGGGGGTAAGGTCCGGATGGTAACAAAGAGTGGGGATGTAGATGCCGGCCTTTTGAGCTGCTTCAAGAGCAGTAGCCCCTCTTTCGACCTCAACCCTCACACCATCAATGGTTAAGCCAATAGTATCCATTGTCGCTCACCTCCACATATAGATAGATGATTTTTTCCTACTGGGCTTAATATGGTCCTCTGTACTCATCATGAAATTCAAGGCAGCAACGAGCATTGTGATAGGTAACTTTATGTTATCTATGTTAAGCATCTTAACCGCTATCGGCTCTACTCAATCTTTGGAATGTCCATGGAGAGATCTCATTCATAGAGAAGTGAGGCAAACAACCTGGATCAGTAACGTAGGAATAATGATAGCAAAAGGGGCACCGCTTCGATAGAGAAGGGGCTATAGACTTAAAACAATAACTAAAACCCATTATCTTCTCCTTTCCAAACACGGGAGGCAACACTGTTTCCGGTGGCACCCTTGGGGCTTACACCGCCCGCCGGCTAGACACCATGCCTTGTAGGTTTAGGTATATAGCTCGGAGAATCCGGGTGTTATTCTAAACCAAGCTTCGCTAACATGTCAACTATGCATTTAATTCGTGCAGTCCATAGTGTGATGTGTTATCCTGATGATTATGTACTATACGACGGCGGTGCGATAGGCTATGCTCTGCATACATTCATCACTATTGACAATGCTGAAGTTAAATTAAACCAGGTCTTCTGACCTGTAAAGACCATTAAAGACTCTCTTCGCTAATTTCTCAAACAGATCTAATGCCGACATGATAGCAAAATCGCCTCCAGACCCTGGATTTTGAACCTGTTTCCAGGCTTAATTGTCAAACATGAGCTAGATAGAAATTAAGGAAGTTGTATAATCTCTCCTTCTATCGTTTCCTTCACCTTGAGCAGGCCATAGGAAGTTCTCCCCAAGCCAGGGTTGAAGAAGAACACTCCCTCCCTTTCCCCACAGGATGATTTATGAGAATGCCCGTATATGATGATGTCCACTTTGCCGAACATCTCTCTTATCCGCTCTTCTATCCCCCGGGGAGCTCCCCAACCGTGTATTAGTCCCACTTTTCTTCCCTCTACCTCAAATACCTCCTTCTCTGGAAGCATTGCCTTAAGCAAAGGAGAGTCCATGTTCCCTTGTACTGCCCTTACGTAGTTTACTCGCTTAAGCCCCTCCAGCACCTCAGGGTTGACGAAGTCCCCGGCATGAACCACCAGATCCGCTTCCTTTAAGGCCTCCACTATCCGTCCATCCAGCTCAGCAAAGGATAGGGCATGGGTATCAGAGACGACACCTATCAGCATGCCACAAATTCCTCAATTGCCTTAAGATAGTCAGAAGCTCCCACCCAAAATATGGTGTTGTGATCCGCTCGGGGGATCAGAAGGATTCTTTTTTGCGAAGCTTTGGAGCTTTCATAAAGCTTCCAGGCCTCAGAAACCGGTATGAGGGAATCGTTTTGGGCATGGATGATAAGGGTGGGAATGGAGATGGATCTTATTTTAGCCACGTTGGAGATCTGAGGGAAGTCCTGTTCTAAAGTTATGCCCAGAAGATGGTAAAGAAGGCTCCCCGGGTCAGCAAACCCGCTTTCCAGGATTAGTCCTTTTATCCTTTGAGGGTAACGGTGAGCTATCTCAGTGCTGGATATGCTTCCCAGGGAGCGCCCCATAACATAAAGGCTCGGGGTATATCCCTCTTCTTTCAGGATATCGTTTACACCCTCGAAGATGATGGGGGCATCTTTAAGAGTATTGCTGAAGGTAGGGATTCCTTGACTTTTCCCGTATCCCCGATAATCAGCTATCATCAGATTTACCCCCCTCTCTAAGAATAAGGGAGCAATATCATCATAGTCGCTGGCTATCTCTCCGTTGCCATGGAATAAGAGGATAGTGGGGAGGGTGCGGGCTTTAGAATAAAAGCGGCAGGAAATCAACACATCTTCTTCAACGGGGATAAAGCGGTCCTGGCAGTAGGAAGGCGCAGTCGGAGTAAGGCCAGGGCGAGGATAGAAAATGAACCTCAAAATCTCTGGTCTATCCACAAGAGAGAAGTCCATGCTTATATTATAAAGGCAGGAAGCTTATCGACGAAAACTTCCTCAGATCCTATAATAAAAGAAGATTTGGGCATATTGGAGGAGATAGTAGCCACCACCCATAGAAGGGTGAAGGAGAAAAAGGGAAAGCTTCCTCTAGCTCAGATTGAGGCCAGGGTGGAAAGGTCAGATCGAAGTTTTAAGTCGGCCCTTAAGGGAAAAGGAACAGGCATCGTCGCTGAGATAAAGAGAGCCTCACCATCTCGAGGTATTATTCGTCCCGACCTCAATGTGGAAAAGTGGGCCCAGGCCTACCAAAAGGGAGGAGCTTGTGCTATCTCCGTTCTCACTGAACCTGCTTTCTTCAGGGGAAGTCTGGATGATTTGAGAAAGGCAAGAGAAGCATCGCACCTTCCAGTATTGCTCAAAGATTTTGTAATTGATCCCTACCAAGTATATGAAGCTCGATATTGGGGGGCAGATAGCATACTTCTCATCACTTCTGTACTTGGGGCGGATGAACTTTTCTCCCTGCTGGAGCTTTCGGAAGCTTTAGGTATGACTCCTCTGGTTGAAGTGCATACGGAAAAGGAGATAGAGAAAGCGATTAAGTCAGGGGCGGAGATAGTGGGGGTGAACAATCGGAACCTGGCTGACTTTACCGTCAGTCTCAATACTACCTTTCGCCTTCTTCCCTTCATCCCGAAAGATAAACTGACCGTAAGCGAAAGTGGGATTGACTTCCGATCTCAAGTCGTGGAACTGGAAAAAGTGGGGGTGAATGCTTGCCTCGTAGGGGAGGCTCTCATGAGGAGCGAAGACCCGGGGTCAAAGCTACAGGAGCTTTTGGGTGCCGAAGGTTAAAGTGTGTGGAATAACCAATTTGGAGGATGCCCTCCTGTCGGTAAAATATGGGGCAGATGCCCTGGGCTTCGTGTTTGCCCGAAGTCCCCGGAAGGTCTCCCCGGAAGTAGCCAGGGATATTATTCTGGAGCTTCCCCCGTTTGTGTTCAAGGTGGGGGTGTTTGTGAACTCTTCCCTGGATGAAGTAAGAGAGATCAGGTCTTTTTGTGGCCTTGACCTTGTCCAGCTTCATGGGGATGAAGAAGCAACTTATTGCTCATCTTTGGCGCCCGGGGTGATCAAGGCATTTCGGGTGAAGGATGAATCTGTCCTTTCCATTTTACCTCAGTATAGAGCGAAGGCCTACCTTTTGGATGCTTATGATGAATCTAGAAGAGGAGGAACGGGAAAAACTTTCAACTGGGAGATTGCCCGCAGGGCAAAAGCCCTGGGCTGGATTATCCTCTCTGGAGGGCTTACCCCGGATAACGTGTCTGAGGCTATCTTGAGGGCTGCTCCTTATGCAGTGGACGTATCCAGTGGGGTGGAATCCTATCCGGGGAAAAAGGACCCCTTGAAACTCTCCTCTTTTTTACACTGGGTGAAGTATGAAGCTTCCGGACAGTAAAGGATACTTTGGGCCTTATGGGGGAAGGTTTGTCCCTGAAACTCTGGTTTCTGCTCTAGAGGAGCTCAATAGAGCATATTCCAAGGCTAAAGCCGACCCCCAGTTTTGGGAGGAGTTTGATTGTCTTGGTCGAGATTTTGCTGGTCGTCCCACCCCTCTTTATTTTGCCTCCAATCTCTCTCGGAAGTTTGGGGGAGTTAAGGTAGTCCTTAAACGGGAGGACCTGGTACACACCGGGGCTCATAAGATAAATAATTGCCTGGGGCAAGCCCTTCTGGTCAAACGGATGGGGAAGAAGAGGGTGGTGGCGGAGACCGGAGCGGGGCAGCATGGTGTGGCTTCTGCCGCGGTATGTGCCCTTATGGGGCTGGAGTGCGTGGTCTACATGGGGGAGGAGGATATGGCTCGTCAGAGGATGAATGTATTCCGCATGGAACTTTTGGGAGCAAAAGTGCGCAAGGTAACCTCAGGCAGCCGAACCTTGAAGGATGCCATAAGCGAGGCCATAAGGGATTGGGTGACCAATGTTGGAAACACCCACTACCTTCTGGGTTCAGTAGTGGGCCCTCATCCCTACCCTATGATGATCCGCGACTTTCAGTCCATAATTGGTAAGGAGACCAGGGATCAGGTGTTAGAAAAGTATGGCCGCCTTCCTGATGTTATCATCGCCTGTGTGGGTGGGGGAAGCAACGCTATAGGCATATTCTATCCCTTCCTGGATGACCCTGTGGAGCTCATAGGAGTGGAGGCGGCGGGTAGAGGGATGGAAAGCGGAGAGCATGCTGCCTCCTTAAGCGGAGGAAGGGTGGGAGTTCTTCATGGGACCAAGTCCTACCTGCTCCAGGATAGTGAAGGTCAGGTCAAGGGCACCCATAGCATCGCTCCCGGACTGGACTACCCGGGGGTGGGGCCAGAGCATAGCTATCTTAAGAAAATTGGCCGGACAAAATATGTAGCGGTAGATGATGAGGGAGCTTTAGAAGGCTTTAAGCTCCTCTCCGAGACGGAGGGGATAATTCCTGCTCTTGAACCCTCCCACGCCATCTACTATGCTTCAAAGCTAGCCAGAGACCTCTCTCAAGATAAGCTGGTAGTGGTCAACCTTTCCGGGAGGGGGGATAAGGATCTGGACATTGTAGTTCAGAGGATGGGGAAAGGGTGATTGGACCTCTTGCTCATCGCAAAGCCCTGGTGGTCTATCTTACCGTGGGCTACCCTTCCCTCCAAAGAACAGTGGAGCTTGCTTCCCTTCTCTCAACATGGGGAAGCGACATCATAGAGCTGGGAATTCCCTTCTCTGACCCCTTGGCTGATGGAACTACCATTCAGAAAGCAGATGAGGAGGCCTTAAAATCGAGGGTTACCCCTTCTGCCTGTCTTGAGGTAGCGCAAGCTATACGACAAAGAACCAGCCTTCCTTTGCTGTTTATGACCTACTACAATCCCATCTTTAGCTTTGGCCTTCCCAAGTTCTGCCAGGAGTGTGAAGGCCGGAAGGTGAATGGGATCATAGTTCCCGACCTTCCTCCTGAAGAGGGGGAGGAGTTGGAGGAACTTACCTCCCGCTATGGGTTGAGCCTGGTCTACCTCTTGGCTCCCACCAGCAGTGAGGAGAGAATGGAGCTTATAGCCAGAAAGTCACAGGGGTTTATATACCTGATATCGCTCACCGGGGTTACGGGGGCCCGGGATAGCCTCCCCACCTACCTTGAGGACTTTGTCCTCAAGGTGAGAAAGAAAACCCCAAAACCCCTATATATGGGCTTTGGCATTTCCTCACCTTCCCAGGCTCGAAGGGTAGCTCAGGTAGCTGATGGAATAATCGTGGGCAGCCGTATCCTTGAGCTCGTGGAGGATGAGCAAAGGCTCAAAGACTTCATCCTGAGCTTAAGAGAGGCGTTGGATAGCCTGTAAATGGCCATACTATGGCTTTGGTTAAGTTTCCTTGAGTAACTCTTTTTTATAAGGCGTCGTTTGCCCCACAAGGAGGCTCCTGGACCTCGTCAGTTACTTCGTCAGGAAGCTCCGGGGTCTCTTTTGCCGGCACCATCCGGTAGTAATAGACCCTCTTACCACAGGATACCCAATCACCACTAGATTCATCATAAACATAAACTTCGGCGGTGGCCTTTGACCTGCCACCTATGTCTACCTCAGCGTTGACAGTTGCAGGGCCTAGCTTCTTATCCGCCCATATGGTAGTAATTTCAGCGTCTGTCTTGGTGACCTTGGCCCCTACGCCGTCTGCCTCCTCTATGATCCACTCCGAAAGGGGCTTTCTGTCCCGGAGCACTATCTCTTCCCCTGGTTCTAGGTTCACCTCATATTCTCTTTCCATTTTGCCTTCATTTGGGGGTAGAAAGCGTCTTGCCCATCCAGGAACGCTCTTCACTACTGCATCCATCATCAGAACCGTAACCTTCAGTTTTATTTGAGAGATGGGGATATTTCCAGTGTTTTTAACCCACAGCACGTTGGTCATGTCGTCGTTGAAGGAAATTTTGGTATACTCTTGCTTTCCTTCATCGTTTTTCTCCCGCCAAAATTCAAATTGCAAAGCGATGTCGCCGTCATTCTCCTTGGCTTCTACCGGGAGTTCACATAACCCCACCGCTAGAGTAGACAATAGGATAAGGGTGATAAACCTTCTCATCAGAGATCCTCCCTTCAAATATCTATTTCCATACCTTCATAACCCAGAGCAATGTCGCAGGATAGAGCTAAGCCTGGTGGTAGTTGATTCAAAATTATGGGCTCCCAATATCCTTATCTTCACTCTGTCTTATTATACATCGCACTCCTATGCTTTGAAATATACATCTAAAGTCTTAACTCGTTCTGGTTACCAGGATAGGATAAAGTCTATTGACTCATGGCAAAAGTTATTTTATGTAGCTCATTCTATGGTGCTATAATCTATTTGTGGCTGATGAGCTCCGGGTATTCAGCGGGAATGCCCATCTCTCCTTGGCTTCCGCAGTATGTAGCTATTTGGGCATTCCCCTGGGCAAGGCTGAGGTATTCCAATTTTCCAACGAAAATATCTTTGTCCGCATTCTGGAGAACATAAGGGGAAGAGATGTATTTATCATTCAGCCCATCTGTTCTCCGGTAAATCAAAACTTGATGGAGCTTCTGATTATGCTGGATGCGACAAAGCGGGCTTCAGCAGGCAGAATAACCGCGGTCGTTCCTTATTATGGATACGGAAGGACAGATAAAAAGGATCAACCCCGCGTTCCCATAACCGCCAGGCTGGTAGCTGATCTTGTCACGGTAGCTGGCGCTAACCGTGTCCTAACGGTTGACCTGCATGCTGGTCAGATCCAGGGATTCTTCAACATCCCTGTGGATGAGCTTTCTGCTCTTTCCCTTCTGGCTTCCTATTTTAAGAAGAAGAACCTTTTTGATCTGGTGGTAACCTCCGCTGATGTAGGGGGAGTTAAGAGGGCTCGCGACCTTTCAGAAAAGCTGGGCTGCCCTTTAGCCATCATCGCCAAAAGAAGAATGGGGAATGCAGATAAAACGGAGACTCTTACCTTAATCGGGGAGGTGAAGGGAAAGAATGTGGTGGTAGTGGATGATGAGATAGATACTGCTTCCTCCTTTTTGGGGGTGTTGGATATCCTTAGACCTCATGACGTCCAAGATATCTATGCCTGCTGTACTCATCCTATATTCTCAGGGCCAGCAGTATCCAGAATATCTCAGTCGGGCGTCAAGGAAGTAGTAGTTACGGATACTGTTCCCATACCCCAGGACAAAATGCTTTCTCAAATAACCGTGCTATCTATAGCTTCCCTTCTGGGGGAGGCTATCCACCGTATCCATACCGGGCTGTCTATAGGGGCGATGTTTGAGTGATGGTGAAGTGGTTTTCGGGAATATTTGACTCTAACGAAAAAGAACTTAAGAAACTTGAGCCGCAGGTTGAACACATAAACTCCCTGGAGGATGAATTTAAAGGTTTGAGCAATGATGGGCTTTGCGCAAAGACAGGGGAATTCAAAAGACGCCTTGAAGAAGGGGAGACCCTGGACAAACTATTGCCTGAGGCCTTCGCCGCGGTACGGGAGGCGGCTAAAAGGACCTTAGGCGAGCGGCACTTCGATGTCCAGCTCATGGGGGGAATCGTCCTTCATCAGGGGAAGATCGCGGAGATGAAAACGGGTGAGGGGAAAACCCTGGTGGCCACCCTTCCTCTGTATCTCAATTCCTTAACTTCCCAGAGCTGTCACCTGGTGACCGTAAACGATTATCTAGCCCGCCGGGACCCCTGTTGGATGGGGCCTATATACCATGCTCTGGGAGTAAGTGTGACCAGCATTGGCCCGGGATTCTCCTATATTTTTGACCCCAGCTTTGAGGAGGGGGAGGGGAGATGGAAGTATCTTCGGCCCATTTCCCGAAGAGAGGCTTACCAGGCGGATATAGTTTATGGGACGAACAATGAATTTGGCTTTGATTACCTCCGGGATAACATGATCCCGGACCTCTCCCAATGCACGCAACGGGGCCTGGATTATACCATCGTAGATGAAGTGGATAACATCCTTATTGATGAGGCCCGTACTCCTCTCATCATTAGCGGTAGATCAGGAGAGTCAACCCAAGTCTACCCCATATTTTCAGGAATTATACCTCACCTAAAGCGAGGGGGAGACTACGAGGTGGATGAGAAGACACGAAGCGTATCCCTTACTGACGAGGGAATTTCCGAAGTAGAGAATATGCTCTGGGATAAAGGACTTCTCAAGTCTAAAAGCCTGTATGATCCCCAGAACTACGTTCTTACCTACTACTTGGACAATGCCCTCAAGGCACATACTCTCTACCACAGGGATAGAGACTATGTAGTAAAGAATGGTCAGGTGATAATTGTGGATGAATTCACCGGAAGGATGCTTCCGGGTAGAAGATACTCTGAGGGATTGCACCAGGCTCTGGAGGCCAAGGAAGGAGTGAGGATCCAGGAGGAGAGCGTGACGTTGGCCACCATCACCTTCCAGAACTACTTTCGGATGTATGAAAAGCTTTCCGGAATGACCGGGACCGCCGCCACAGAGGCAGAGGAGCTTCACAAGATATACAAGTTAGAGGTGTTAGTCATCCCCACCTATAAGCCCATGATCAGGGAGGATCGTCCGGATAGGGTGTACAAGAACGAGAAAGCGAAGTTCAGGGGAGTGGTTCAAAAAATAGAGGAGTTACACGGTGAGGGAAGGCCAGTGCTGGTGGGGACAACATCGGTGGAGAAATCGGAGCATTTAAGCGATCTTCTGGACAAGGAAGGAATACCTCATGAAGTGCTAAATGCCAAACATCATGAAAGAGAAGCCATCATCATTGAACAAGCCGGGCAGCCCCAAGCGGTAACCATCGCCACCAGTATGGCGGGCAGGGGGGTGGACATCGCCCTGGGGCCGGGGGTGGTAGAGAGAGGAGGGCTATTCATCCTGGGAACGGACCATTATGAGGCACGCAGGGTAGATAATCAGCTCCGGGGAAGGTCGGGAAGGCAGGGAGACCCCGGAGAATCCTGCTTTTATGTCTCTCTGGAGGATGATATCATGCGCCGTTTTGGTGGGGGGAGGGTGGAAAAAGTCATGGAATGGGCGGGGATGGGTGAGGATGAACCCATCGAAAACACCATGGTAACTAAGGCCATAGGCAATGCTCAGGCCAGAATGGAGGGCTACCACTTTGACCTTCGCAAGCATCTGGTAGAGTACGATGATGTGGTGAACAAGCATCGTGAGGTAATTTATCAGGAGCGGAAGAAGATCTTGTCTTCGGAGAGCCTCAAGGAAAACATAAAGTCGATGGTGAAGAAGGAAGTGCTGTCCGTAGCTCAAAACTACCTTGATGGTATGGAACCTGATTTAGCTGGTCTAACGCGTGAGCTCAAAGATATATTCCCCTCTTTTCCTTTGCTTGACCATTCCCTGGATAAGGATGAAATGGTACAAAGGCTTCTTAAGCATGCTGACCTCCTGTATGAGCGAAAAGAGAAAGATCTGGGCTCGGCGGACATGAGGATGCTAGAGAGGATAGTGATGCTTTCGACCATGGATAGGCTGTGGACTCAGCACTTAACGATGGTGGAGAACATGCGCCAGGGAGTGGGGTTGGAGGCAGTAGGTCACAACAACCCTCTGGTGATGTACAAGAGCAAAGGTCATCTTCTTTTCCAGGACCTTCTGGAGAATATAAGCCATAGCGCGGTGCGCCTGATATACCGGGCGAACATAGTCAAAAGGCAAGAAAGGCCCGAGGCAAGCAGAGCGGAGAAGTCTAAGGTAAAGGTGGGAAGAAATGATCCTTGTCCCTGTGGCTCGGGTAAGAAATATAAGCACTGCTGTGGGAGAAACTTATAAGGGATGAGAAATGCTGAGGTAGTCAAGATCCTCCAGGATATCGCTGACTTATTAGAACTTAAGGGGGAAAATCAGTTTAAGATAAGGGCTTACCAGCGGGCTACCCGTTCCATAGAGCATTTTCCCCAGTCTGTGGAGCAACTGGCAAAGGAAGGAAGGCTGAATGATATCCCGGGGGTGGGGGAGGGGATCGGGAAGAAGCTCAATGAACTTTTCTCTACCGGTCACCTGAAATATTATGAGGAATTACGCTCCCAGTTTCCTTCTGGAACCTCTGCCCTTTTGGATGTACCCGGCATCGGCCCCAAAACGGCTATAAAACTCTCGGGAGAACTGGGCATAAGCTCGCTTTCTGAACTGGAGGAGGCTATTCAGGAGGGGAAAGTAGCTTCGCTTTATCGCCTGGGAGATAAAATAGCCCAGAACATTGAGCATCACTTGAAGCTTCTCAGAAGTAAGGAGAACCGTATACCTATTGGAGTAGCCCTTCCGGTGGCTGAAAACGTTATCTCCTCCTTGAAGTCATCTCCTGTCATAAACCTCACCACTGCGGGAAGCCTGCGTCGGTTCAAGGAAACCGCGGGAGACATTGATATCCTGGGAACCAGTGATAGGTGTGAGGAAGTTCTTAACACATTTGCCCATCTTCCGGAGGTAAAGGAGATTCTGGCCTTAGGGGAAACTAAGTCCAGCGTAATCGTGGCTCCCGACCTTCAGGTAGACCTCCGGGTAGTGCCTCATGACTCGTTTGGCTCTTCGCTTCAGTACTTTACGGGCAGTAAAGACCATAACATAAAGCTCAGGGAGAGAGGTCGCCGTCAGGGTTTGAAGCTTAGTGAGTATGGTATCACTGAGCTTGATTCCGGGATCACGCATAAGTTTACCCATGAAGAAGATTTTTATCACTGGTTGGGCCTTTCCTTTATCCCTCCTGAACTCCGGGAGGGGCAAGAGGAGATAGAATTAGCCGCGAAGTCTTCCCTGCCCCATCTTTTAGAGCTCTCAAATATAAGGGGTGACTTTCATGTTCACACCGACTGGAGTGACGGTCAAAACTCCGTTGAAGAGATGGCAGTGGCGGCTAAAGACATGGGCTATGAGTTTATCACCATTACCGACCATTCGCGGGGGAGGGGGGTGGCCCACGGGCTGGATGAAGAGAGAGTGCTGAAGCAGTTGGAGAGGATAAGGGAGGTGGAGGGGAGGGTGGGGATACATATACTTTCGGGCATTGAAGTTGATATCCGTGCCGATGGAAATCTGGACCTTCCTGACTCTGTTCTTTCCAAGCTGGATGTAGTCATTGCCTCCGTCCACTCCTCCTTTTCTCAGGACCGGGACAGGATGACGAAGCGGATGCTCTCCGCGGTAGAAAATTCCCAGGTTGACATCTTAGGACATCCTTCGGGGAGGCTGCTGGAGGAGAGGGAGGAGGTAGCCCTGGACTTTGAGACTCTATTTTCGGCCTGTAAGGAGACCAAAACCGTCCTAGAGATTAACTGTCAACCTAAACGTCTTGACCTAAAAGACAGCTATATACGTGAGGCAATTAAGGCCGGAGTGAAGCTGTCCCTGGGCAGCGATGCTCACAGTATATCTCAGCTCCAGTATATGCACTTTGGTGTGGGGATAGCTCGCCGCGGCTGGTGTGAGTCAAAGCATGTACTGAATACTCTATCTTTTGAGGAGGTAAGGCAGTGGATGAAGGAAAAGGTTTGCGCTCCGTTGAGTATCTAAGAAAGTCCCTGAGCCGGGGTGAGGAGTGGTACCCTTCGCTTCTTAAGGCGGTCTCCCTTGAGAAACCTCCGGAAGATTACCTGATTGATAATGAGGCCCTGGACCTTCTTTCGCTATGTGAGCGGTTGTGCGGGGAAGTCGATGGTCAGATCCCGGAAGAGGAAAAGTTAAACTTCTTATTTCATGGTTTTCCTCCGCAGAGATTGTGTGGGGAGGAGCTTAAGGAGCTTTTAGGAGAGGAAAAGTATAATGCTTATCTCAACTGGTTTTATGGGGTGGTGGTAGAACAAGCACTCGTCTTAGTTACTGAGGAGGAGCTAAGGAAGCAAAAGGGGGCATTTCAGGGGGATGAGAAGCTTATCCAGGATGAAGTATATCGTCGTATCTACGGCTATGATATAAACTCACTGTTTCTAAAGTTCTGGGAAGAAAGAGATTCTGTTCCTAAAAATTCCCTGAGCCTTAGGGAAGCGAATGAGTTCACCTACTGGCTATTCAAATATCGCTTAAGGCAATCCAGTAAGCCCAAGATAGCCAGTGACACCAAAAAGGCTTTAGAATACCTCGAAAGATTCAATCGGGGTGAGAGGATTTGAACCTCCGACNNNCCTGCACCCCATGCAGGTGCGCTACCGGGCTGCGCCACACCCCGATCTTCTACATTATAGCACCAGAGAAGCCATGACCAGAGCAAAGATAAGAGCTCCAGTTATTATGCCTATTTTTTTGAGTTCGGGGAGAGTATAGCTTGCATCCTCCACTTTTGATTCCTTCTTTAAAGGAGGCTCTTTTACCCTTAAAGAAGGCTGTTTTATCTCTGGGCGAGCAAGTGCTTGAGGTCTATAATCCCCACCCTGGACTTGCCTTTTCTTTTCTCTCCGAGCCTTGCTTTTTCGAGGCTTACTCTGCGGCATGTCCTTCTAGTTTGCTGACAATGCAAGTTGTGGTTTGATAGTCAAAGCCGCGCCTGCCTAGAAAAGAGATAAGCTTACGGCGGCCCACCTTCCTTTCCCCAAATCTTCTTTTTACTGCCCTCCAGGCCCTATCCGCATCATCTTCATCCTGGATCAGGTCATGGATGATTTCAGGGTCGATTCCTTTTTGCTTAAGCTCCTGCCGCAAAAGGTAACTACCACGCGGGGAAAGAAGATCCCGATCTTCCTTCCATAGGAAGGCAAATATTTTGTCATCCACCAGTCTTGCCTCTTTCAGCTTGATAATGGTATCCTCCACTTCATTTACCACAAATCCCCTTCTTGTAAGATGACTTCTCACCTCAAATTCACTTCGAGGGTGCATCTTAATATAGCGTAAAGCGGCATCAAGACAATTCAGCGCTCACGCTTTCCTCGAGGGGCACAATAATACCCTCTGATCTTATATTCTGCTCTATTTCAGACAAAATCTCCAGACGGGAAACCAAAAACTCTTTAGCTGCCTCTCTTCCCTGCCCTAATTTAATGTCGCCATAGGAGAAGAAGGAGCCGCTCTTCTTTATTATTCCCCTTTCTGTCGCCAAGTCTAATACTTCTCCTTCTCTGCTTATCCCCTGACCAAACGTGATATCGAACTCCGTCTTCCGGAAGGGGGGAGCCACCTTGTTCTTCACCACTTTGGCCTTCACCTTACTCCCCACTATCTCTGTTCCTTGCTTGATCGTATCTCCTCTCCGGAGTTCTATCCTTACTGAGCTATAGAACTTGAGCGCTCTTCCCCCGGGAGTAATTTCCGGGTTGCCAAACAATATCCCTACCTTTTCCCGGAGCTGATTGGTGAATACTACCGCAGTATGAGATTTAGAGATAGAGGAAGTGAGCTTCCTTAAAGCCTGGGACATGAGTCTTGCCTGAAGTCCGATTTGGGCGTCACCCATACTTCCTTCAATCTCTGCTTGGGGGACGAGGGCAGCTACGCTGTCAACTATCACCACATCCACTGCTCCACTCCTTACCAGAAGCTCAGTAATTTCCAGTGCCTGTTCTCCAGAATCAGGCTGAGATATGATGAGCTCGTCGGCGTTTATTCCACATTTTGCCGCATATGCAGGATCGAGGGCATGTTCCACATCTATATAAGCGGCTATTCCTCCCTGTTTTTGGGCATTGGCCATAATATGATAGGCCAGAGTTGATTTTCCTGATGCCTCCTGACCGAATATCTCCGTTACCCTTCCCCGGGGGATCCCTCCCACCCCTAAAGCTATATCCAACCCCAGGGAGCCAGTAGAGATAGACTCAACACCCAGGGCAGCAGATACGCTCCCCAGCTTCATAACCGCGCCCTTACCGAACTGCTTTTCGATCTGAGCTAGAGCCAAGTCTAGGGCTTTTTCCTTCTCTTCGCTCACCTTACTGCCGGAGAGTCAACTGCATCCCTGATACTATTGAGCTGCTTTTCCCCTTGCTGGATGAGATCTAGATAGTCGGCCTTGGCTTCAAACAGTTCTGCTACTTCTCTATCCACTTCATAGGGCTCGCCGGCAAATATCTCCTCCCCTCCATCTACGATCCCTAAATCAAAGGGAAAAGTAAAATAGAGATCAGCAATGACCCTATCCATCCCCAAGAGGTGTACTGCGTTCTTCCCGGCGTATCTCTCCCCGGGGAGCAGGCTCAAGAGGTTCTCGATGCTGAACCTACCCTCCCCCTCCTCAATCCTTAATGGAGAAACGCTGATCAGAAAGTCGCAGGACAAAAGGATGTTGGGAAACCATATTGTAGGCAGGGCAAAGGGTTTAATCAAAGGATTTTCCACCTCTACAAAGTTAATGTCATGGGTATCCAACATCAATACCCGAGGAAAGTCATAACCTGCCTCAC
>DFBE01000026.1 GCA_002367275.1 Dehalococcoidia bacterium UBA3088
CTCTCCGTAAGGCGCGAAACCACAGGCATTTCCCGGGATGCCCACTCAATACGCAACTTTCCCTCTCCACTGCGGAGAGGATCTTTTATCTCACTCATACAGAACAGGAACACCCCAAGACTCCTCCGGTCACATATTTCTTCGGTGAAACCCAGGGCTAAAGCAATAAAGTAGCCTTAATTCTACGCCTTTCTCCTCTTTTTTTCAAATCTATGAACTATACCCAGCCATTTGAAGTAGCTATACTGGAATGCAGGGGGAGAAAGGCTGACTCTGGTTGAGGCAGAGACGAAAAATCAGTCTCAGGGGTGAACAAAAACTCCTGTTCCACCCCGTGGAGGGGTGTCCGAGTGGTCTAAGGAGGTGGTCTTGAAAACCACTACTTGAGCAATTGAGTCGTGGGTTCGAATCCCACCCCCTCCGCAAAGCCCGCGTTGGGCAGTATATCCAGGCTTAAGTCAGACCGCCTTCCTTCCCGAAGGTTAAAGTATCCACAGCAGGCGATCATGGCCGCGTTGTCGGTACACAAGCTTGGGGGAGGAAGGCACACCGGAATTTTCGAGCGGCGCATAAACTCCTGACGAAGGGAACCATTGGCCGCCACACCTCCGGCAAGGAGTATCTGCTTGGGTTCTATCTCCTTGGCTGCCTCCAGAGTTTTGGTCACCAGAATATCCACCACTGTAGCCTGGAAGCTGGCAGCAACATCAAACGGTGATAGTCCCTCCCTCCCTCCCCAAAGGTGGAGGACGGCTGTCTTAAGTCCACTGAAGCTAAAATCATGACTCCCCCTAAGGAGAGCATGGGGAAGGGCAAAGGATGAGGGATCACCCCTAATGGCTGCTCTCTCTATGGCTGGGCCACCTGGATACCCCAACCCCAGTATGCGGGCTACCTTATCGAAGGCTTCACCACAGGCATCATCCCGGGTTCGACCCAGAAGGAGGAAATCGCCATGCCCTCTCATGAGCACCAGCTCAGTATGCCCCCCGGAGACAATGAGGCATAAACAAGGAAGCAGGGGTGAAGATTCCCTAAGCCAGTTGGCATAGATGTGACCCTCCAGGTGGTTTATCCCCACCAAGGGTAAGTCCAGGGCCAGGCAGAGAGATTTGGCCAGACTTACCCCCACCAAAAGTGATCCTGCTAAGCCTGGCCCAAAGGTCACGGCTACCGCAGATAGATCCTTAAGATCGGTATTTGCCTCCTGAAGCGCCTGGCGGAGAAGGGGAATGATGGTGAGCAGATGCTGGCGAGAAGCTACTTCAGGAATAACCCCCCCATACCGGGCATGAATATCTACCTGAGAGGAAACCAGGTTAGATAGTATTCGGTTTCCATCCTCTACTATAGAGACAGCAGTATCATCGCAGGAGGTCTCAACACCTAAAATTTTAGTCACTTGACAAAATCCTCCTCCGAGAATAAGGAGATAAAGTCATATCCCTTTTGCTTTAAACTATCGCTGCCGCCACCATGACGATCGAGTATGGTGATGACTCTGACTACCTCCACTCCCTCTGCTTCCACCGCCTCTATAGAACGAAATAGAGAGGAGCCTGTAGTAATAACGTCATCTACCATGGACACCTTCCCCCCTCTCGGCGGCAGGTGTCCCTCAATAACCTTATACCTTCCATGGGCTTTAGGACTATCCCGGACTATGAATGAAGGTATCGGCCTACCCTCCCAAAAACCCACTACCGCCGTTGCCGCAACCATGGGGATAGCGCTAATCGCCGGCCCCCCAATAGCCATCGCTCCAGAGGCTAAGGTCAGGACCTCCTTTCCCACCAGGTATGCTCCCTCAGGGAAGAGAGTAACCATCCGCAGGTCAAAGTAATAAGAAGCCTTCCTCCCGCTGGACAGGATGAAGTCCCCGCTCACTAGGCCCATATCCTTCACCAGTTCAAACAATCTCTCTCTATCCCCCACGATAAAGCCCCTGTTCCCTGATATACTCCTCCACCCTAAGAGGGATAAGATAACGCACAGACAGACCCTGAGCTATTCGCTGTCTTACATCACTGGAGCTTACTCCTACTTCAGGGGTGAGAAGGGGTAGTAGACTATCTCTGATGCCAGGTATCTCCGCCTGCAGGGTCTCAATATCGGGAGGAGGATATCCTGGACGCCCCACCACCACCAAACGACACATCTTGACCAACCTCCGAGGATCCTTCCAGCGATGGAGGCCAGCCACAGCATCCCAACCCAGGATGAAGAATATCTCCCCCCCCTCACCCAGCGTTTCTCTGAGGGAAGAAATGGTATCCACACTGTAGGAGGGACCAGGGCAATCAATCTCAAGAGAGGAGGACAAAAAGTAAGGGTTATTCTCAATCGCCTTCTCTACCATACTCACTCGATGGTATGCTGAAGAGATGACTTCGTCCTTGAGCCAGGGGTTTCCCGCAGTGATGAATAAAACTTTCTCCAATTTTAACTTTGTTCTTGCCTCCTCAGCTACAATCAGATGCCCCAGGTGGACAGGGTCAAACGTTCCTCCCAAAACTCCTATTTTCTCACGCCCCATTTTAGCTAGTTATCGACATCTTAGCTAACTTATCGACAGCAGATGAGGAGTTATCGACAGTGTGTGCTTTATATACATGTTTACTTCTTATTACTCCAGTCTATACCTTAGTATATCTTATTTATTAACTAATATGGTGGTAATAATAAGGAGCGTAGATAAGTTGATGCAGGCGTGAGGGTGACTGCCTAACGTTCATGTAGAGAACCTCACCATAGTTATCTTCATTGATCGTCATAAAGTTTTGCTTGAGACGATGTGGCATGTTATGTTATAAAGTTTAAAACTAGGCGGTGAGTCATCAAGCTAATAGGATCCTGAACTTACCCCATACACCCCTTAGCTATATAGAACTACTGAAGCCTAAGGAGACAAGCCTGATTTGTCTCATAAGCATGTGCGCGGCTATAACTGCTGCAGGGGGAAACCCCGAAGTAGGTGCTCTCCTGGTCACCTTAGCAGCGATAGCTCTAGGTAGCGGGGGGTGCAATGGGCTTACTAACTACCTCGACCGCGAGGTGGATGCCAGAATGGAAAGGACAAAGCATCGACCATTGCCGGCTAAAATGATTGACCCCCCCAAGAAGGCCTTGTGGTGGAGCTTGAGCCTGATAGTTATTGGTCTGATACTGGCCTGGTCGATCCACCCTTTTTGCTTTATCGCCGGCCTTTTGGGAAGTACAGCCTCTGCGGTATGGAGGAAGAGAGTGGTGTGTCCCCTATTGGGGGCTATAGCTAGCTCAGCCCCTATAGCCATTGGCTGGTTTGCCTTTTCCCCCCAGGTTAGTCCTTCACTGATCTCCCTATGTGGGCTTATTTGGGTATGGGTGCCTCTACATGTCTGGAGTGTGATGATCGCTCACCGGGATGACTATCTGAGAGGGGGCATAAGTTATTTCCCCTTATCCTGGGAGAACAAGGATGTGGTAAAGGTATTACTGAGCCTCTCCTTACTCCTTTACGCCACCTCTATTATTCTTTATTTTGTAGCTGACCTTGGTTCTCTCTACGTAGGGGTAGCCAGCGGGATAGGGTTGTTAATGATCGGGGCCAACGTTAACCTGGTGGTCTCGCCCTGTTCATTAAATGCCTTCAGGGTATATAGGCTGACTGCCTTCCCTTACCTGGGGATTATCTTTCTGATCATATGCGTTGATGTCCTTCTGACTTGACCCATCTTTACCATTGCCACGAA
>DFBE01000059.1 GCA_002367275.1 Dehalococcoidia bacterium UBA3088
TCGCTCATGGTAACTATGCCGTGCAGCCTACCATCCTTTACCACCGGAAATCCATGATGTCCGGTCTCCTCAAGCTTATCTACCAGTTCATGAAGGAACATGTCGAGGGGGACAGTGGGAAAGTCACGCGTCATCACTTCACCCACCCTGATGCCCTTCAGTATATCTGCTTGCTCCCGGCGATGGATGTCTACCCCTCGTCGTACTAGCTTTAAGGTATAGATGCTTTCCTTATCCAACCGGTGAGCAATGGCGGTGCTCACAACCACCGCGCCCATTAGGGGAAGCATGAGGCTATAATCTCGGGTCATCTCAAACAACATGATGATGGCGGTGATGGGGGCTCGGGCAGTGGCAGCGAAGACTGCTCCCATCCCCACCAGGGCATAAGCTCCTGAAGAGGCGGTAAGTCCAGGAGAAAAATCGTGGACCGCTGTTCCAAAGGCACCGCCTACCATCGCTCCTATGAACAAAGAGGGGGCAAAGATGCCTCCACTGCCTCCACTGCCCAGAGTGGTGGAGGTAGCGATTATCTTCAACACTGCCATCACTGCCAATGAGCCCAGGCCTATCTTCCCCATAAGGGCATAATCAATGCTCATACTGCCTTCCCAGTAGGTCTCTCCGTAACCTACTCCGAAAAGGTCGTAGGAGTAAAGCCCAATACAGCCTACCAGAAGGCCACCAAATACAGGCTTCAAGTACTCTGGAACTTTCCGCTTATTGAACACATCTTCACACTTATACAGTAGATGGGTAAAGCTCAATCCGGCAAAGGCACAAATGGCACCCAAAATAACATAGGGCAGCATTTCCCAATAACTGACCATGGTGTATGAACCTATACCGAAGGAGGGGCTCTCACCCAAAAATTTGAGAGCCACGATGTCGGCGGCGACGGAGCTTATAACTACCGGGGCAATATTACTCACCACCATACGTCTTTGTATCACCTCCAGGGCAAAGAAAACACCACCAATAGGAGCATTGAAGGTGGCAGATATGCCCCCTGCTGCCCCGCATAAGACAAGCGTCTTTATCCACTCCTGGGGTAGGTTTAGCCATTGGCCAAGAGTTGAGCCAAAAGAGGAACCGATCTGAACTATGGGTCCTTCTCTCCCCACTGAACCGCCGCTACCGATACAAATGGATGAAGCCAGTGATTTGACCGCCGCTACTCGGGGGCGGATGCGGCCTCCCTGGATAGCAAACGCCTCCATTACCTCCGGAACGCCATGCCCTTTAGCCTCATGGGCAGCAAAGTAAATCAGAAGACCTACCAGAAGGCCGCCGGCAGCAGGAATAAAAATGACATAATAATCCCCCAGGAAGCTTAAATACGCCTCTCCTCCTCCGAAGAAGCCCTGTTGAAATCCCTTTATCAGCCAGCGGAACACCACCGCCCCCAGCCCGGCAACGACGCCCACAATGATGGCTAAAATAAAGCCGGTGACCAGTTCTGAGGAGTAAAGCCAATGAGAGATAGTCCTTTTTGCTCTGGGGTTATTCATGGGTTCCAGTAGGGTGAGCAGAATGAAGTGATGGTGGCTTCAAGCAAACCTAGGATTTCTCCCGCAAGATCTCGGTAGCGATCTCTCCGGCCCTCTTTCCGGAGAGGAGCATCCCCCCAAAGATAGGTCCCATACGAGGAAGGCCGAACACCTGGGCCACCGTCATGCCGCAAACAATGAGTCCGGGGTAAATCTCAGAGGTTTTCTCCACCACCAGATCCTCTGACCTTGTGATCCATAAAGCTCCTTCACCCTCGAGATGTACCAACCCTCTCTGCTCCAGCTTCTCGGCCACACAGGCATCGTGCCCCGTGGCATCGATTACTACCTTTGATTCCAGAGGAATGGGGTCCAGGCAAGCCACTTCTCGCGGAAGATACTCAATGGGACTCCAGTTCACCACCACTCCTCCCACCCTGCCTTCCTTCAAGATCACGTCCTCCAGGAGGGTCAGGCTTAAGAATTTTACCCCCGAGTCGCAGCAAGCAGAGATAAGCTTGGAGCAAGCGGAAGGGGCCAGAGCAGTGTATAGACCTGGTCTCACCTCCTTTAAGGGCACACCCAGGTCCTGCAAAATCTTATGAGCGGGAGCACTTATGGCGATCCGGTTCATAAAGTAGCCCCCTACCCAGAACCCCCCTCCCAGGTAATTATTCCTCTCCACGATAACTACCTTGCATCCCTCCTGAGCTAACTCCCTCCCCGCCATGAGCCCGCTGGGCCCCCCACCCACAATCACGACATCGCTTTGAGTATCCTCCAAAAGCTCAGGATAAAAGCTCTGGATGAGAGCGGAGCTTACCTCACTTTCACTTACGGGATGGAACATTGACCTCACTTAGGTATTCTTTGACCATGGCTATAGCGCAGTAAGGGCCACACATGCTGCAGGTAGGCCCACAGGGAAAGCGCAAATGGACGGCACGGGCATTCTCCGGATCCAGGCAAAGGTTTATCTGCTTTTCAAAGTCGAGGTTCTCTCTTGCTCTTGACATCTCACTGTCCCATTCCTCTGCCCCTTTTACTCCCTTGACGATGTCGCCGGCATGGGCGGCTATTTTGGAGGCGATGATCCCTTGTTTCACATCTTCTATATCAGGAAGGGATAAGTGCTCTGCGGGGGTGACATAACACAGGAAGTCTGTTCCTGCGGCGGCGGCGATAGCTCCTCCGATGGCCCCCGTGATGTGGTCATATCCGGCAGCAATATCGGTCACCAAAGGGCCCAGCACATAGAATGGCGCCCCCCGACAAAGCTTTTTGGCCAGCTTCACATTCATCACCACCTGGTTTAGAGGAAGATGTCCTGGCCCCTCGATTATAACCTGAACCCCTTCCTTCCATGCTCTTTGTGTGAGCTCCCCTAAAGTTATGAGCTCTTCTACCTGAGGGAGGTCGGTGGCGTCAGCAATGCTCCCCGGGCGAAACCCATCCCCCAGAGACAGGGTCACATCATATCTTCGGGCAATCCCAAGCAGGCGGTCAAAGTTCTCATATAAAGGATTTTCCTTTCCCTGATGAATCATGCATCCCAGATGGAAGCTTCCTCCCCGGGAAACAACACCCGTCAGTCTTTTCTGTTTTTTAAGTAGGGACAGCATCCTCTGGTTTACTCCACAGTGAACGGTCATGAAGTCCACCCCTTCTTCTGCCTGCTCTTCGATGACCTCGAATAATTCCTCAGGGGTCATCTCCACCACTGCACCGTATTTTTGACGGGCCCTCACGCCTGCCTCATATACCGGCACTGTCCCCACCGGAAGCGGAGAAGAAGCTAAGATGGCGTGACGAACCTCAGAAATATTCTCTCCCGTAGAAAGGTCCATTACGGTATCCGCGCCATATTTTAAGGTCACGGCCAGCTTTTGAAGTTCACCTTTGGTGTCGCTTATGCCCTGAGAAGTTCCCAGGTTCACGTTCACCTTGGTGGCGAGCCCCTGGCCAATTCCACAGGGGTCAAGACCCTTATGCCTGGGGTTGGCGGGGATGACTATATTTCCCCGCAAGAGTCCAGACAGGATAAAACTGGCCTCCACCCCTTCTCTCTGGGATACCCTTTGTATCTCCGGGGAGATGATTTCCCTTCTGGCTTTTTCCATCTGGGTCATTTTGTCTTTCCCTAAATGATAACGCAAAATAGGATGATGGGGAAACTACGGATAGTATTCATGGGGACACCAGATTTCTCTCTTCCTGTGTTTGATTGCCTTCGGGAAGAATATGAGATGGTGGCAGTCTATACCGGCCCGGATAAGCCAAAGGGAAGAGGAAGAGAACTGTCTTCTCCTCCGGTGAAGGTAGCTGCTAAAGCGCAAGGAATCGCAGTATACCAGCCGACGTCCTTAAGGGAAGAGGCGGAGAGAATAGGAAAACTTTGCCCTCAGGCGATAGTGGTGGCTGCCTATGGTAAGATCATTCCTCCCTCTATCCTCCCTATTCCTTCTCTGGGCTGCATCAACGTTCACCCTTCTCTCCTCCCTCGCTACCGTGGCCCTTCACCGGTAATCTCCACCATTCTCTCTGGTGACAGCATAACCGGGGTGACCCTTATCCTTCTGGATGAGGGGATGGACACCGGGCCCATATTGAGTCAAAAAGAGACCCCCATTCTCCCTCAAGATACCACTCTTTTCCTCACCCAAAGCCTGTTCAGATTAGGGGCAAATCTCCTCTTAGAAACCCTGCCCCTGTGGGAGAAAGGGAAGATAATCCCCAAGGCCCAGGATGAGGCCAAGGCTACTTACTCCAGGATTATCAAAAAGGAGGACGGTGAGATAGATTTTCACCTTTCAGCAGAGGAGATATATCGCCGTGTAAAGGCATTTTACCCCTGGCCGGGGAGTTATACCTGGTGGAGAGGTAAGAGGCTCAACATACGTGAGTCTCTTCCCCTATCCCGGAAGGTGAAGGGAAAAGTAGGAGAGGTAATGGCCTTGAACGAACCATCGCCCGCCAGAGTGGGAGTAAAGACGGGCGAGGGCGTTCTTGGCCTCCTCAGGGTTCAGCCAGAAGGGAAGGGTGAAATGAGAGGAGAAGATTTTCTCAGGGGTCAAAAGGGTTTCCTGGGCTCAATCCTCCCTAATTCGTGTTGTTGTTGACATTACCCCAGCCAGTGGCTTCCGCCCGGAGGCAAGGCATCGAATGGCTCGCCGCTCAATTTCGCCTTTAAAGTAGTGGTCAGCACCTCAATCGGGATTCTAATTTGTCTCAAGCTGTCGCGCTCCCTTATGGTTACCTGATTATCCTCTAAGGACTGGAAGTCTATGGTAACGCAAAACGGAGTGCCTATTTCATCCTGGCGGCGGTATCTTCGACCTATGCTCTGCGTATCGTCGTAAGCGGTCATAAAGTGGGGCTTAAGGCTTAAGTTTACTTCGGACGCCAGCCTTATAAGCTCCTCCCTTCGGGATAGAGGGAGCACTGCCGCCTTCAGGGGAGCCAGCTCGGCTTTAAGCTTGAGCACCACCCTTTTCTCCCTTTCCACCTTCTCTTCATGGTAAGAATCAATGAGGAGGGCCAGCATTATCCTGTCCACCCCCGAGGATGGTTCGATGACATAGGGAAAGATGTGCTCTCCTCTCTCCTCATCAAAATAAGTGAGGTCCTTCCCGCTTACTTCAGAGTGTCTCCGGAGGTCAAAATCTCCTCGGCCGGCTACTCCTTCTATCTCCCCCCACCCGGAAGGAAACAGATATTCAATGTCATAGCAATCGCGGGCATAGTGAGCAAGCTCTTCCTTTTCGTGACGGCGAAGGCGAAGATTTTCCCTTCTTATTCCCAAATCCGTATACCAGTTAAGCCTCTCTTCCTTCCAGTAGTCAAGCCAATAAGATTCCTCCTCCGGCCGTATGAAGAATTCCAGCTCCATTTGCTCAAACTCCCGGGTGCGAAAGGTGAAGTTTCCGGTAGTGATTTCATTACGAAAAGACTTGCCCGTCTGGGCAATACCAAAGGGGAGTTTTTTTCGGGTGGCAGACAGAACATTCCCGAAGTTGGTGAATATGCCCTGGGCAATCTCCGGGCGAAGATGTATCATGGAGGCCTCATCTTCTACGGGCCCCATGAAGGTCTTAAACATCAGGTTAAACATCCGTGGGGAGGTAAGCTCTCCCTGACACTCCGGGCATCTTCCCTCTACATCGCCTTCCTTGAACCTCAAATGGCAGGACTTACACTCCACCAGGGGGTCGCTGAAGCTTTGAATATGCCCTGAAGCTACCCAGGTCTGGGGGTGGGCCAGAATGCTGGCGTCCAGGCCCACCACATCTTCCCTCTCCTGCACCGTTGACCTCCACCACTTATTTTTTATGTTCTGTTTAAACTCCACCCCCAGGGGTCCGTAGTCAAATACAGATCCCAGCCCTCCGTAG
Organism: Dehalococcoidia bacterium UBA3088; assembly: GCA_002367275.1. Taxonomy (GTDB): domain Bacteria; phylum Chloroflexota; class Dehalococcoidia; order UBA2247; family UBA3088; genus UBA3088. The sequence continues at coordinate 5,882 of DFBE01000059.1, forward strand.
ATCTCTCCACTCTGAAAGACAAACCCCCTCCTCTTACACAGGGAGGAAATCTCATTCATGTCTATCATGTTTTTTCTCTCATCCGGAAGAAGATGAGTATAAAGAAGGTCAGGGGGGCTATGAGCAGGAGAGCGAGGATGATTCCAAGCACGACCCCTATGGGGAGAAGATGATGCCCGTGGGAGTTATACCACAGGGCCTCCAGCATGACCATGGCCACCACTGCTTGCCCCACTCCCAGGAAGTTGCCCACCAGGGGCAGGAGTTTTCCTTCCTCATCCCCCCCCCTCCCAAAATACACCGTGGCTAAGCTGGCTAGGAACATGCCTGCCTGAAGGCTTAAGAATATGACCACTGCCCAGGTTAAGCTTTTCCATGTTTGGGGCTCACCATCAAAGTTGAAGCTTATAGCTATCTTCTCTCCCTCAATGTGAGGAATGAGGACGACACAGATAGCAATAGACAGGGCAAAGATGACTGCAGGCAGGACTACATACGCAGGATGAAATTTCATAAAGCTTATAGACCCCGGATGAATTCAGGGCGGAGGCGGGAAGCGTCTTTCCCCTCGATAATATCCTCTAAAGTATGAAGCATCTTTCCTTTATCCTGAGGTAGCCTCCCCCGGATGGCAACATAATTTGAGGCATGCATTGAGCTGAAGAAACAGTTACTGAACTTGGAGTTCTCCACTATAACCTTGAGCTCCCTGAGAGATTCAAACGGAGATAGAGGATGAAAGCTGCCTTCACTTTTCTCCTCGTAAAGAGGTGTACCGGGGATGAGCATGAGCGTTAATGCCCCTCCATAGTCAGGGTCGACCTCAGTTAATATCCTGGCGGTGTTCAGGGCGTGGTCCTGGGTTCTCTCAACCCCTCCCAACCCCAGGATGATGGTAACCGAAAGAGCAATTCCCGCTTCCCTTGCTCTCTTTCCTGCTTTCACTATACTGCGGCTTTCCACTCCCTTACTCACCATTTGCAGCACCTCGTCATCTCCGCTTTCTATCCCCATGTAGATGATGCCCAACCCTAACTCCCAAAGCTCCCGGAGCTCATCCAGCCCCAAGCGCAAGACATCCTGGGGAGTGGCGTAGATACCCACCCGCTCCACATAAGGCAGTCTTTCCTTAACGCACGCCAGCACCTCCTTTAACTTAAGGAAGGGATAGACTAAAGCATCTCCATCCTGAAGGAATACCCTTCTTCCGTCCCACATGTCGGCTATTTCATACACTATATCAGGCATGGAAGGTAAGCGGATGCCGTGTTTCATGTACAGGGCCAGAGCGT
>DFBE01000069.1 GCA_002367275.1 Dehalococcoidia bacterium UBA3088
ATTGGCTTAATCAAAACCACCTCACCAAGGATTTTAGTAGTGATAGACTTAACCCCTTTAGCCATGATATGTTTTGATAGCATTCTAATCATCTCCTGTGAAGAGGATAGCTTAGATAAGCTTATAATTCAAAATCAATAAGTGCGGAAGGTGGATTACAGCTCCTCTTGAAAAGAGGCTTTTTCAGCGGCCTCCTAGGGAACTCCTTTAATGGGTAAGTAACAGAATGCACCATTCAATTATTCCACCATACTCGGACCTCCAAAGCCTCTCTACTTGCTCGGTAGTGAGCCGCTTGTGTATTTGTCCCATACATCCCTCCTTTTATGGAGGAATGTACCATTTACAGTTGGCAGCTCACAGTTCACTTTTCAAGCTTAAACAGTTCACTTTTCAATTTTATCTAACACCTTGGTCCTTGAGCTTGACAATCTTCTCCCAATCAGGCAATATAGATTTAGACTTCTTAAACCTTTAAGTATTTTTGTTTTTCTTAAGCGATGGCGAAGTTCATCTTCATCACTGGTGGCGTGGTGAGTTCTGTGGGTAAGGGAATTGTGGCTGCTTCCCTGGGTAAGATTCTCAAAGGTCGGGGCATTTCCGTATCCATCCAGAAACTTGACCCCTATCTAAATGTCGACCCCGGAACCATGTCTCCCTATCAACATGGAGAGGTGTTCGTTACGAAGGATGGCATGGAAACCGACCTCGATCTAGGGCATTATGAGAGGTTCATCGATACCGACCTTACCTCTGCTTCTTGCGTCACCACCGGACAAGTAGTAAGCTCGGTGTTACAGAAAGAAAGGAAAGGGGATTTTCTGGGGGGGACGATACAACTCATTCCCCATATAACCAACGAGATACAGCAAAAAATACGTGAGGCGGCGGAAAAAAGTGATGCCCAGGTGATGGTGGTGGAGGTAGGAGGAACAGTAGGAGATATTGAAGGGCTTCCCTTTCTGGAGGCCATCCGCCAGATGAGAAAGGAGGGAGACACACTGTATGTCCATGTAACTCTTCTCCCCTATCTTTCCACCACGGGGGAGCTTAAGACCAAACCCACTCAGCATAGTGTGAATGAACTACGGCGTATTGGCATACAGCCGGATATAGTGGCTTTGCGCAGCGACTTCCCTGTCTCTTCCGAAGTCAAGGAAAAGGTGGCTCTGTTTGCCAATGTAGATAGCAAGGCAGTGATACCCTTACTCACCACCCCCACTATCTATGAGGTGCCCCTTACTCTAGAGAAGGAAGGTGTAGGGGACTTCATAGCTCAAAAGTTAGACCTCCCCCCAAATGAGGCCAACCTTGGTTACTGGCGGGATATGGTAGAAAGAATGAAAGCTCCCAAGCCAAAGGTGCATATCGCCATAGTGGGTAAATATACCGAGCTTCACGATGCCTACATCTCACTTAAGGAGGCCCTCAAACATGCTGCCCTCTGCCACAACCTGGAGGCAGATATAATCTGGGGTTCCTCAGATGACCTCCTGGGAGAAAGCAACATCCTGGACTGCGTACAGGGAATCGTGGTCCCCGGTGGATTTGGCACCCGGGGGGTTGAGGGGATGATACTGGCTGCCCGATATGCCCGGGAGAAAGACGTTCCTTACCTGGGGATCTGCCTGGGAATGCAGGCCATGGTGATTGAATACGGAAGGAAGATACTGAAAACAGAGGAAGTAAACTCCACGGAGTTTTCTCCCCATACCCCATATCCTGTGGTGAGCCTCCTGGAAGAACAAAAGGGAGTGAAGAATAAAGGAGGGACGATGCGCCTGGGCTCTTACCCCTGTCGCCTAGTAAAGGGAACGCGCGCCTTTGAGGCCTATGGTTCTGAGATGACCTATGAACGTCACCGCCATCGCTTTGAGTTCAACAATGACTTCCGCTTCCTATTCGAGAAAGAAGGGCTTATCATGAGTGGTCTCTCCCCGGATGGAGAGCTCACGGAAATAGTTGAGCTTCGGGATCACCCGTTTATGGTGGGAACCCAATTCCACCCTGAATTCAGGTCTCGCCCGGCCTCCCCCCATCCCCTGTTTATGAGCTTCATCCATAAAGCCAAGAACACACCCTGTAAAGTGGAGAGCGATGCTTATATTTCTGGACAGCGCTAACCTGGAGCATATACAAAGTGCAGCCAGGCTGGGGGTGGTAAGCGGAGCTACTACCAACCCCAGCCTGGTAGCTAAGGGAGGAGGAAAGGGAACATACAAGGAGATAGTACTCTCCATCCTGGATCTGCTTTCCGGGGAGGTTTCAGTGGAGGTGTTATCCGAGGAGAGGAATTCCATGATAGAGGAAGCTAGGGATTATTCCTCCTGGTCACCAAGGATAGTGGTCAAGATCCCCCCCACCTGGGAGGGAATATCGGCCATCTCTATCCTCTCTCAGGAGGGGGTAAAGACCAACCTTACCCTGTGCTTCTCCTTAAATCAAGCCCTCCTGGGAGCGAATGCTGGGGTAACCTATGTCAGCCCCTTTGTAGGCCGTCTGGACGATGTAGGAGAGGACGGGATGAGGTTAGTGGCCGACATCGTGGAGACCTTTTCCCGCTATAACATCCAAACCCGGGTGATCGCCGCCAGCCTCAGACACCCTCTCCACTGCGTTCAAGCATTTAAAGCAGGGGCTCACATCGCCACCATGCCCTACGAGGTCTTGCTGAAGATGGTAGACCATCCCCTGACCACCATCGGCATCTCCCGCTTTATGAAGGATGCCCAGAGGATAATATGAACTTCTCTGAGCTTGCTAGTAAAACCAGATGGGAGCTTATGGAAATAGCCCGGGAAAAGGGCATAGGGAGCATAAGTGCATCACGAAAGCAGGAGCTTGTCCTCTTGATCCTAGGAGCAGAGGCCAAAGAGCAGGGATATTCCTTAGGAGAGGGAACATTAGATATAACTCCCGATGGATACGGTTTTTTAAGACAGAATAGCTTTAGCGCCAGCCTTCGTGATATCTATGTCTCCTCATCCCAGCTAAAGAGGCTCAACCTTCGCCCGGGAGACTACATCCTGGGGCATATAAGGCCCCCCCGAGAGGGGGAGAAATACTCCAACTTGAGTAAGGTATTGGTGGTAAATGGCATGGATTTTGCCCGGGTAGAATCCCGTCCTACATTTGAATCTTTAACCCCTATTTTCCCCCAAAAGCTGATAGATCTGGAGACTGACCGCTACAACCTCTCCACTCGCCTTATGAATCTGGTCTCTCCCATAGGCAGAGGCCAGAGGGGGCTTATCGTATCTCCTCCCAAGGCAGGTAAAACTATCCTCCTAAAACAGATCGCCAATGCCGTGGGCCAAAACTACGATGACATTCACATACTGGTTTGCCTCATCGGTGAGAGACCGGAAGAGGTGACCGATATAAAAAAATCCATAAAAGGAGAGGTAGTAAGCGCTACCTTCGATGAACCGCCCGAGACACAAACCCGGGCGGCAGTGCTTGCTCTGGAGAGAGTGAAGAGACTGGCCGAGATGGGAAAGGATGTGATAGTCCTTCTGGACGGCATCACCAGGCTCACCCGGGCGTATAACCTTGCCCTCCCCTCCAGCGGCAAAACCCTATCGGGAGGAATTGACCCTCAAGCTCTGTACTTCCCCAAGAAGTTCTTCGGCGCAGCCAGAAATCTGGAGGAGGGGGGAAGCATCACCATCATCGCCACCTGCCTTATCGATACTGGGTCCAGGATGGACGATGTCATCTATGAAGAGTTCAAGGGAACGGGAAATATGGAGGTTCATCTCGATCGAAAGCTATCGGAAAAGAGAATATTTCCGGCTATTGACATTCAAAGAAGCGGCACCAGAAGGGAGGAGCTCCTCCTTCCTGAGGAGAGCTTAAGGCAAATATGGCTTTTAAGAAGGATGGTCTCCCTCACCGAAGATAAGCCTAATTCTACTGAGGTTACGGAAAGGATCCTGGATAGGTTGAGAAAAACCAAGGACAATGCTGAGTTCCTGGCCACCCTATCCAGGGAAATCTAAACCATATAAGCAGCTTATTCAGGGAGGCCATATTACTTTTTCCTTTATCTCCATTCCTGACGGCAGCATCACATCATGCCCCAAAACACAGTCCTCAAGATAGCACCCCTCACTGATACGACAGTCGCTGGCGATGACACAATCGACAACTCTGGTCCCCTTTCCTATATTTACTCTCCTCCACAGAACGGAGCCTGAAACCTCTGCCCCGGAGGCGATCACGCAACCTGAGCCCAGGCTTACCGGCCCTAAGACCCTGGATTCCTCCTCCAGGACGCAGTTATCGTCCATCTTCAGATCATTTCCCAAAAGGTCGTGGTGTAGCTTAAGGTACTTATACGGCGTTCCTATATCCATCCAATAGGAAGAAGAAAGATGGCCAAATACTCTTTCTCCTCGTTCAAGGAGGAGAGGAAACAGTTCATGCTCGAAGGAATACGGCTTATCATAAGGAATATATTTCAAAACCTCAGGCTCCATGATGTACATCCCGGCATTTATCAGGTCGGTGGTGGCTTCACCGGGGGCAGGCTTCTCCACGAACTTCGCCACCCTACCTCCATCAACCGTTTCCACTACTCCATACATGGAGGGATCTGCCACATGTATCAGAGCAATGGTGAGCATGGCCCCTGCCTTGTGGTGAAAAGAGAGCATCTCTCGAAGGTCAAAAGAGCAAAAGATGTCTCCATTGAACACTCCGAAAGTATCCTTAAGCACCGGCCTGGACTTGCCCACCCCCCCCGCTGTTCCCAGAGGAGTTTTCTCCACCGTATAGCCCACATTTACTCCCAGCCTTCGGCCATCGCCAAAATAAGCCTGGACCACGGGAAAGGAATGGCCCAAGGAGAGGATGAAGTCGGAGATCCCTTCATCCTTAAGGTGGAGGATGGTGTGCTCCAGTAAAGGTTGGTTGAGCACGGGTACCATCACCTTAGGCATCTCCAGGGTGAGGGGGCGAAGCCTGGTTCCCTCACCTCCGCTCAAGATGACTATCCTCATCAGCCTCCTTTAGCACTTTGTATTTGCCGAACATGCATTATGAGCTCGCCGGGTAGGCTCAGGAAGGCGGTATCCCTGGCACAGATTTAAAATCCACTTCAGCGCTCCCTCAAGGTCAGTTCGGTGCCCGATAGAAATATATACCGGACGGGCGTTTCGCTTTGTTCTCAGGGCAGCCCCTAAAACTTCTTCCCCCTCCCAAATCAAGGAAAATGACCCGGCCTCACTTCCCACCTCTGCCACTTTTCCACAAAGAAGGGACTTGGCACATCCTATGGTGGGCAGATCCAGGATGACCCCCAGGTGGGAGGCCAGTCCGAGTCTCCGGGGGTGGGCTATGCCCTGACCATCCACGATCAAAAGCTGGGGAACTTTTTCTACCATCCTGAATGCGCTGATGATGAGAGGCGCCTCACGAAAGGAAAGAAGGCCGGGGACATAGGGAAATTCTACCTTTTCCTCCACTATCTTCACTTCCACAGTGTGAAGAGAAGGATAGTCCAGGATCACCACTGCCCCCCGGGCACAGCCCTGGGAGTTGGGAGCGGAGATGTCCACTCCCCCCACCCACCGGACCTCGCTTATCTCGTCTTTATAGCATACCAGGTGGGCCAGGCTTTGCTGAAGCCTTAAGGCCTCCGGTATACCTAGCTTCCAGGAGTGTAAATCCTCTACCTTCATAAGAGAAGGGGGAGGTTTTCCCTCCCCCTAAAACTTAAATCCTTAAAGCACAGATCATTCTAACCCTGAGGTGAGCGAACTTTAGGGAACAAAGACGGAGTGCGCAGAAAGGTGGGTATGTCCAGGTTCTCCTCCTCCCTTAACCGCTTGAGATCCTCCAGCCTGGGCCTAGTGAGACCGGTCTCCCTTTTTTGGAACCCGGTGGCGATGAGGACTACCCTCACTTCATCATCATTCATGTCATCATCCAGGGTAACACCGAAGATGATGTTTGCTCCAGGGTCAACTGCCTTGCCGATCACATCTGCGGCTTCATTTACCTCCTGGAGGGTAAGGCTGTTTCCCCCATATACATTGAACAACACCCCCGTGGCACCGGTCATGGAAATGTCCAGAAGTGGAGAGGATATCGCATCCTTGGCTGCGTCCAGGGCTCTATTCTGCCCCCTTCCGTGACCGACAGACATCCAGGCATATCCGGCATCTTTCATCACTGACCTCACATCAGCAAAGTCGAGGTTTATAAGCCCGGGAATGGTGATAACGTTGGCGATGGCAGCTACCCCCTGACGGAGCACTTCATCCACCATGGCAAATGCCGAATCCACGCCCACCTTGCGGTCGCAGAGCTCCAGAAGGCGATCATTAGGGATGATGATGAGCGTATCCACCTTCTCCACCAGCTTGGAAATCCCCTCTTCAGCCACTGTCCGGCGGTGCATCCCCTCAAAGCTGAAGGGCCGGGTAACTATGCCGATGGTGAGAGCACCACCATGCTTGGCTATTTCAGCGATGATGGGAATACCCCCCGTGCCTGTTCCCCCCCCCATGCCACAGGCCAGGAACACCATATCCGCACCTTCTATATGTTGCACGACCTCCTCTCGACTCTCCTCAGTCGCCCTCTTCCCCAGGCTGTGGTCGCCACCACAACCCAAACCATGGGTTATTCTTTCGCCCACCTGAAGTTTTATGGGTGCCTCACAAAGGTTCAACGCCTGGGCGTCAGAGTTTACGGCGATGAACTCCACCCCCTCTATCCCTTCCCTTACCATGCGGTTAATAGCATTGCAACCACCCCCACCTATGCCTATAGCCCTTATCTTGGCTAAATTAGAAACAAACGCTGCTTTTGCCACCTTTCCTCCTTCTTTGATCTTCCTCTATGCTTCCTTGGTAAAGAAATCCACTACCTGATCCCAGAACCGCTTCATGGGCTCACCCTCCCTCCCTACCCCTACTCCTACATACCCTACACCCCTCGCTCCCCCCATTCCACACAGGATAAGTCCCACTGCACTGGAGCAAGCAGGATTGTATAAAGTATCGGTAAGCCCATCCAGCCCCTGGGGGATTCCCACCCTGGCGGGAACCCCGAATATCTTCTGAGCCGCCTCCGCTATCCCGGGAATATTAGCGCTTCCCCCGGTGAGGACCACTCCGCCGGGAATGAATACTTTGGGGTCGGAAGATGAAGGGAGCTCCAGTAAGATAAGCTTTAGAATCTCCTCCACTCTTACCCGAATGATGTAGTTTAGCTCCTGGGAGGAGATATGATAACCATCGCCGTCTCTTATCGGTGCCCCCTCTACTACCTCTCCCAAGGTCATGCTCCCCTGAGCTTCCTTTATCTTCTGAGCGCTCTCAAAGGGGATACCCAACCCCAGGGAGATATCCCGGGTAATCTGATTTCCCCCTACGGGAAGGATGGCGGTGTGCCATACGTTTCCTTGCTTAATAACTGCCACATCGGTAGTGCCACCGCCTATATCTGCTAGTACTACTCCTGCCTCCTTTTCTGTAGAGTCAAGTGCTGCCTCGGCGGAGGCCAGGGATGCCAGCACCAGGTCTGCCACTTCCACTCCCGCCCCCCGAATACACTTCAGTAAGTTCTGGATGGGGGCAATGGAGGCAGTAACAATGTGAACATCGGAGTCCAACCTGAACCCATGCATCCCCACTGGCTCTTTGATCCCCCCCTGACCGTCCAGAGTATATCCGCGAGGGATAACATGTATAACGCACCGATCAGAGGGTACGTCAATACTCTTGGCTGCTCTTACCACTCTTTCCATGTCAGAGGGATGAACTAATCGATCATCCCGGGAGATGGCCACCACACTATGAGTATTGAGGGAATTCACATGCTTCCCACTTACCCCTACGTAGGCTCGTCTCATGTTTAACCCGCTTATACGTTCTGCTCCCCTTACCGAAACCCGGATAGATTCCCTAAGGTCATCGATATCGGATACCACTCCCCTGGCCATCCCTGAAGATGGAGAAACCCCCACTCCCAGAATATTTATCTTCTCTCCTTCTTCCGTTACCTCGCTGATAATGCTAATGATCTTGGTTGTGCCTATATCCAAAGAGCAGATAATTTGTTTCATCCTATCCCTCCTAAAACTTAGATAATTATACCAAAAATGGAAATCTTATTACAATAGTAGTGTGGAAGTAATTCCGGCTATTGACCTCCGGAACGATCGGTGCGTTCGCCTGATACAGGGAAAGTTCGACCGCGAGGTGACGTACTCTGATGATCCTCCTCGCGTGGCGGCGAGATTTAAAAAGATGGGAGCTACCAAGCTCCATATAGTCGACCTGGATGGAGCGCAAAAAGGAGAGTTATGTCATCTCAACATGATAAGAAGAATAAGAGAGGCCTTTGGAAAAGGAGTTCAGGTAGGAGGAGGCATCCGCTCCCCGGAGATGGTGGAAGAACTGCTCCACATAGGGATGGAAAGGGTCATTCTGGGAACGGCCGCGATAGAGGGTACGTCGAGCCTTATGACCATGTGTTCTAGCTATCCCGATGCCATCATTGTATCCCTGGATGCCTGGGGAGAGTTCATTTCCATCCGGGGATGGCAGGAGAAAACCAGCGTCTCAGTCTACGACCTTATCCCCCGAATGGAAAATTCGGGGGTCAGGCGTTTCGTCTACACGGATATATCGCGGGATGGTATGCTCTCGGAGCCCAACTTCAGGGCTATAGAGAACATTTTGCAATTTACCACCCTCCCCATTATCATTGCCGGTGGTATCTCCTCTCTGGAACAATTGAGAAGGCTCTCCCAACTAGGAGTAGAAGGGGCTATTGTAGGGAGGGCAATCTATACCGGGGATATAAACTTAGAGGAGGCAGTCTGTGAGTTTGGATGAGGATCTGAAGTTTGATGACCGGGAGCTTATCCCCGCCATCATCCAGGATGATCAAAACGGGGAAGTGCTAATGTTGGGATACATAAACCCAGAGTCCCTCTCCCTGACTCTCAAGACGGGCGAGGTTTGGTTCTACAGCCGCCACCGCCAAGAGCTATGGCACAAAGGTGAGACATCGGGAAACTATCTTAAAGTTCGTTCTATTTTCAAGGACTGTGATGGAGATACTCTACTCCTTAAGGTGAACCCCGCCGGGCCGGTATGTCACACTGGGAACCGAAGCTGCTTCTTTCGCAAACTTAAAACTTAGTCTAACTTAAACCTCTTCTTGAATCTTTCCACCCTTCCGGCAGTATCAGCAATTCTTTGCTCTCCAGTGAAGAAGGGATGGCAACGACTGCATATCTCTACCTTGAGCAGCTTTTTGGTAGAGCCAGTGGTAAACCTATTGCCACAAGAGCATACTACTTCCGCATCTTCAAAGTACGGGGGATGAATATCTTTCTTCAAGATGTTAACACGCTCACTCTCTTTTTACCTTTTCGGAAGTACTCAAATTTTGCCTTACCGTCGGTGAGGGAGAACAGAGTAAAATCCCTTCCCATTCCCACATTTTCTCCAGGGTAGATGCGAGTTCCCCTCTGCCTCACTATTATATTCCCTGCCCTCACCACCTCACCACCATATTTTTTCACTCCCAACCTTTTAGACTGGCTATCTCTTCCATTACGGGAGCTTCCTCCCCCTTTTTTATGTGCCATCCTTTATCTCCTCTACGGAAAGCCGGGTAAAGATAGAACGATGTCCTCTTTTGCGACGATATCTCACCTTGCGCTTGTATTTAAACACTGTTATTTTATCTCCCTTTTCTTCCCCTAATACTCTGGCTACCACCTTAGCACCGGGAAGCTCTGGATTTCCTACTTTGACTTTCTCTCCATCAGTTATAATGAGAGGAGAAAATTCCACCTTTTCTTCAGATGTGGAGAGTCTCTCTACAAGTATAGTCTCGCCTGGGGAGACTCGATATTGCCTGCTTCCTCTTCTTATTACTGCATACATTTTCTAAATTCTATTTCCCTCTCCCTTACTTGTCAAGAAAGCTAATAAGAATACCCTTTCCGTTTGGGCGTAGCTCCTTACTGGCCACTGTAGAAATGTGGTTTTAACTCCCTCTCAGAGATATACCCTAAAAGCTCACCTAAAGATGGTCCTCAAAGCGCCTTTACCCGATAGATTTAGCCTCTTTTGATCCTACCCTGGTTGCTCCCCCCCTACTTCCTCGGCACTATGCCTCTTCAAGCAGTAGTTATGTCCCTTTGCTTAAACAGGTAAAACGATAAACCACAAAGCAGGACGCACCAAAGAGCAAGTACCAAAATAGCATGAGGGATGCTGACTCCTATATCAAGGTCACCATAACTTCTCAATTCCTCAATTCCCTTAGTGTAAAGAAAACCGGAGGCATTAGGACGAATGAGGTATTCAGGAATACTCCTCATCCACCCCTCAGCGGCGGAACTAATATCAACGATAATTGCCTCTGCAATAATATAACCCAAACATCCTCCCAACCCTGCCCATGCTGAGCGACCAAGGAGAGCAAACAGGAGGGTGAGAAGGGCAAAAGCCGCCAAGGCAAGCACTGTTCCCCCAAACATTCTACCCATCTCTCCCATTAAGGAAAGGGTGATAAAATCAAGATTCAAATCACCTAAAGCAGAGGTGGTAAATGAAGTAAAGATAGTTCCCATGATTAACGAAATAAAAGTGATTAGGATGATGATAATGAGGAGAGAGATAATTTTGGCCCCCAGGTATTGAAAGCGGTTCCCTACGCAAACCATCATTTGCCTCACTGTTCCCCACCTGTATTCATCACCTATCACAAAGGCAGTTAAGATGACCATGAGCAAGGTCCCGATATCCTGAGTGGTGGAAAATATAAACTTAAAAGCACCGGGAAATTGAAGTAACTCTCTGGAGGATTCAGAAGGCACAGGGGAGTTCAGCACCACATAGTAGCTAAGGAAAAAAAAAGAGCAAAAAAGCCTATCAAGGTAGCCAAGAGAATCCAGGATATCTTCCTCTTTCTTATCTTAAATAATTCAGCACTGATTAGGGCAGACATTATATCAGCTATTCTGCCTTGACAATCTCATATATATAGGACTTAGTAAATATTTTATCATCGATATGTATTTCCACTGTGTCCTCAACTATGCCGGATACATCTATTTGCACATTTTCGTATTTCGCTGGACCATATTTAAATTCCTTAACTGTTACAATCGTATCATCTATCGCTGTCATCTCTAGTCCCATGTCAGCAAGCTCCAGCTCAGCCCATTCAACCATAGTTTTCACAATGTGGAATTCTCCGGTCTCTCCCGGTCTTAACCCTACTTCCATCTCTTCTCCGACTTCCGATACCGGTATGAGAAGGTCATAAGCAAACGAGGGGAGCATAGAAATAAACTTTCCCATAGCTTTAAGGATGTTAGGCTGTACTATTTTTAGCTCCCTCGTCCTTGTTCCCGTCTCCCACTTAACATCGTTGATTACTGTTGTCCCTGTGTTTTTGATTAAGAGAATAGCATCCAGCGTATCCTTCATGGATAATTTCTCTACTTTTTCTCCTTCGACCTCATACCATAAATCAATAATCTCAATGTCGACTATCCTCGGAACTTCAAATTCACCCTGGGAGACTTCTTTCCCCTCATAGAATGCTTCCCAAGGGTGCTTCCCCTCTGTAAGCCACTCTACCTTCAGTTTTCCATCCTCACCAGTGAAGCCCTCACTTCCCCCATCCACCCTTATCTCCACTCCAGAGAGGGTATCTTCCTCTTTTTGAGCGATGAACCTCACCGTCCCTCTATCGGGGGGCAGGGCCTCCACATTAAAATCGTCAAA
>DFBE01000064.1 GCA_002367275.1 Dehalococcoidia bacterium UBA3088
TATATCCTGTATAGATTGGAAACCTACTGCTTCCGCATTGCTCGTACACATCAATGCGCTACAGGTGCCGGTTAGGATTGCCAAGGTACAAAGCAAAACTCCAAACTTTCTCATTACTCACCTCCTTTCTTTTTTCTTTTGAAACATAGGATTGTATACCACGCTAATGGGTCAAGTGTCAACTGTGCGAATTGAATGGTTCTGCACTCTCCAGATACTTATAGTAGTATCTTGTGGAAATTCCCATAACCATCATGGGTAGAAAAAGTCCTTACGAGAGTGATTCCTTATTATGCGGAATTACGTGTTTGACTATAGTGCTTTGAACTTAGGGTTTGTACACCTCACATCGAAGATCGTAAAATTCACGATTCTCGAGTGCGTCTAGTATAAATAAAGCCCTCAAGTGAAGCTTACGGGATCAACATCTATCATCCATCCTCGAGGAAGGGAAGTGTCCGTGAGTAAAGAAGAAGGATGTTTGCCCCGAAGGATGATCTGCCAATGGAATCTCTCCTTCCATCTTTCCCTGAATGCGGGGGAAGGGGGAAAGATGGATATACCTGGCCCTGCTCTGGATTTCAAATCAGAGTACAACTTCTGGGCCTGGTTTTGACACTCATCGCACGAGCGGTGGGTGTAAACCAGGCGTACCATCTGGCTGAAGGGGGGAGCATGGAGACGGCGGCGCGACTCTATCTCCTGGGCATAAAATGAGGGATAGGAGAATACCTTGAAGGCGGAATTTTGGGGAACATAGGTCTGGATTATGACCTTTTCCCTGGCCAGGAGAGCTATCTGGGTCAGTAACTGAAGGGTATGCTCTTGAGCGCGAAAATCGGGCAGATTGAGGGCGGTATCCGCCAATACCACTCCCACCACGGACACCGGGGAGGGACAGGCCTCAGGGGATATTATAAGCTGCGTCCCTACCAGGATGTCTGCTCGATGTGAATAAAAGGAGCATAACACATCTTTTGGGGGCAGGGTGTCCGTATCGAAGCGCACCACTTTAGCCTGGGGAAAGATCTTTTGTGCCTCCTTCTGTATCCTTTGGGTTCCCATACCAAAGAACTTGATGGTTCCCCCGCACTGAGGGCAATGAGAGGGGGGTGAAGTCTCGTAGTGGCAGGAGTGGCACAGAAGCTTTCCCTCCTGGTGATAGACCAGGGGGAGGTCACAGTAAGGACAGCTCATCGTCCAACCGCAATCCCAGCATTGAGCTAAGGTAAACATCCCCCGGCGATTCAGAAAAAGGATCGCCTGCTCCCCCTGGCCGAGTGCCCTCCGTATCTCACTCTGAAGAAGGCGACTCAGGATACTTCTATTGCCCGACCTGAGCTCACGGCGCACATTTACGATCCTGACCTCAGGAAGGTGGGATGAGGGGAGTTCAAGAGGAGTAAATTCACCTGTCTGGGTATGGTAAAAGGTTTCTACATCGGGGGCAGCGCTTCCCAGGATCAACGAGGCTCCGCAGATCTTCGCCCGCTTCAGGGCCACCTTCCGGGCATGATAGCGGGGGAATTGGGCCTGCTTGTAGCTTCTGTCCTGTTCCTCATCTACGACAATGAGCCCCACATTCGGTTGGGGAGTGAAAAGAGCATTATGGGTTCCCACTACCACCCCTACCTCCCCTTTCTGTATCCTCCACCATCTCCAAGGCCTCTCCTTCAACGGAAGATGACTGTGGAAGGGAACCCAGGGAATGGAAAGCTCAGGGTATGAGGCGCGCCAGACCTGGGGCACAAGGTAAATTCCCCTTTTCCCCTGATTGAAGGTTTCATGGAATGCCCGGGCATAGATCTTCTTTTTATCCCCTTCCCCGTAGAGCAAAAACATTTCTCCCCTGGGGAGGCCTTCCCTGATCCGGTTCCATACCTTTTCCTCGTCAGGATTGAGGGGGGAGAGAGGAGAAAGGGGGGAGAGATCTTTATCCTCCACCAATTCCTCCTCTATAAGCCCTTTATGTTCGAGGGTCTGGATTATCTTGGCTGAGCAGCGGGTGTGCCTTCTTACCAGGGGGAGAGGAGCAGGGCCTTTCTGGGATAGAAACTGGAGTACGATGTTCTGACGAGGAGCTTTCCTTCCTAAATCCAGATTGGAGACATCAGGATTAAGCTTTAAATAGGGAATAAGCTCAGGCTCAGGCTCCAGGGCATCCTTTCCTTTCCACCCCGGCGGCAACATCAGGCTCAGGATCTTAAACAGAGGGGAAAGGTAATAAGTGCTCATCCACCTGGCCAGTTCCAGTTGTGAGGATGTCAGCACAGGGTGAGAAGAGATGATATAAGCAATATCCCTGGTTTGCTCTACGGGAGAAGAGCTGGTTATGCGAAGGACAACCGAAGATAAGATCTTTTTCCCCCAGGGAACAACCACCACCTGTCCGGGAAGGATATCGGGGGGAGAGGAGAAGGAGTAGTAAAAGGTCTGCCGGAGAGGGAGGTCGACCGCAACCTCGGCATAGTGCATCTATTTCAGGTGTTTTTTAATCTTCTTCTCGGAGAGGCCACGGAGGTAATACAGCTTTGCCCGGCGAACTTTAGCTCTCTTCAATACCTCCACTCCTTGAATGAGGGGTGAATGAAAAGGGAAAGTTCTTTCCACACCTACCCCGTAAGCTACCCTCCTCACCGTAAAGCTCTTGCCCTTTCGGAGCTTGATTACCAGTCCTTGAAATGACTGCGTGTACTCCCTGTTCCCCTCCTTAACCTTCAGGTTTACCTTTACGGTATCTCCGGGGTGAACATCAGGGATATCGGTTTTACCGCCTAATATCTGCTCCATGCTCTTCCACCTTCTTGATCCGAATGTCTGGGCGCCGCTCGTAGGTACGCCTCATGGCCTGCCCCGAGCGCCATCTTACTATCTCTGAGTGGTCCCCCGAAAGAAGTACAGGGGGAACCTCCCAGCCGTGATAGGTTGAGGGGCGAGTATACTGAGGATACTCCAGAATCCCTGAGGCGTAGGAATCTTTCTCCACTACCTCCTTATCTAACATCAGAAACCTCACCATGACATCTATCACTACCATAGCCGGTAGCTCTCCGCCGCTTAGAATATAGTCGCCGATGGATATTTCATCATGAACGAGGTTTTCTCTCACCCTTTCATCCACCCCCTCATAGTGCCCGCAGATGAAGATGAGGTTTTGTTTCTTGGATAGCTCCAGGGCAAGGTCCATGGATAGAGGACGACCCTGAGGGGAGAGAAGAACCACGAAGCTATCCTGTTTCACCTTAGATTTCACATCTTCTATTGCCCGGCACAACGGCTCCACCTTGAGTATCATTCCTCTCCCCCCTCCGTAGGAACGATCATCCACGGTGAAGTGTTTATCATGAGCATAGTCCCTGATGTTATGGACGGTAATGCTCACTACCCCTCTATCACGAGCTCTTTTGACCATGCCCTCATCCAGGGGGCCCTCAAACATCCTGGGAAAGAGGGTCAAGATATCGATATGCACTTTTACTATTGTATCGCTCATCCCCCAAACTGCCAAATTTGACCTACGGTCTTCGAGGATAGGAAAATAAGGGAGGATGATAATAAAAAGGCTAGAGGTGGGAATTTTTGCCGCCAATTGCTACATTGTGGGTTTACAAGGTCGGGGGATGATCATTGACCCTGGATCTGATGCCAGGGCCATTCTTAAGGAAGCGGATGACGCAGGGCTTAACATAGAATTGATCGTGGCCACTCACTCCCATATAGACCATATTCGGGCATTGAGTAGAGTAAAGGCAGAAACTCGTGCCCCCTTTGCCATGTATTCTCTGGGAAAGGGTACCGGCATCCTGGGTAAATTGATGTCTACCTTTGTTCGCCTTCCTCCTCCAGATATACCCTTATCTGAGGGCCAGGAGGTCAAGGTAGGAAATCTCCGTTTTAAGATCCTCCATACTCCAGGACACAGCCCTGATAGTATTTGTCTGGTAGGTGAGGGAGTGGTGTTCTCCGGTGATACCCTCTTCCAGTTGGGGATAGGTAGAACAGACCTTCCTGGAGGAAGCTATAAAGAGTTAATGGATAGCCTAACCCATAAGCTTATGACCTTGCCTGATGATACCAAAGTCTATCCTGGACATGGTCCCCCCACCACCATAGGAAATGAACGGGATTATAACCCTTTTCTTAAAAAGGAATGGAGGGAGGACGATTATGAAGCTTGACGTGAAGCCTGAAGAATGGCGAGGCAAACATCATCCTTTCATGAGGAATGATGAGTTTGCCAGCATCTTCGGTCCAGAGGTGGCGCGAGATGTGAACCTTTTGGAGCAGCGTGCCTCAAGCGTATGCCCATCGTGCAGAGGGAAATGTTGCCAGATGATTGGCTGCGAGCTCTACTCTCCCCACCTTGATTTCTGTCCCATATATGAATATCGACCCCTTAAGTGTCGTTTGTTCTTCTGTCCGAAGGTTACCGCTGATGAAGAGAGTTTGAGGATAGCCGAGCACATGTCAAATATTATACTGAATCGGTTTGGCCCGGGAATTATCTTTGACAGTCCACCTGCAGTATTAGGCGAACAACAATTACAGCAGAGTATGGGAGAGAAGGCAAAGAGCATAATCCAAAAGCTGGAAAGGGAGGAGATAGCACCCGATAGAGCCAGAGGGCTGCTGTTAAACCTTATCCGGGCAGATATGACTTAGGTCTTCTAGAGATTGTTTCCAAATTTTAAACTCCAGAGGGTATTACAAACTGCCACTTGAAAGCTGGGCAATATAAAGAGCTTACCTGCTATTGGTGCAAGGTAACCTCAAAACATTTCGCTTCAGCCCTGGATGTGATGTTAGACATCGTTGGAGATCCCTTGTTTAGTCCTTCTTCTCCCGCCATTATCTCCAAAGCAACATTGTTGTAGGTATAGCCGGAAATATGCCAGAAGGGACTCTGGGTGAAGTAGAGGAAGCATGTTTGGGAAAGTGGGGGAGATACAATCAAAAAGTGTGGAAATAATTGGCAGCGGTGAGTACCATTTCAAATTAGTGAAATAAATAAAGAAAGGAGGAGGTACTCACTGCCATGGAAAA